>JAHIVG010000016.1 GCA_018816705.1 Nanobdellota archaeon | reverse complement strand
GACCTGAGTAGAACCTCACCACGAAGCTCTCTGGGTTGTCCTGAAGGTCGTTGTGGATCAGCGCGGTTATCGTCACGGTCGTGTTTATCAGGACATCGTCCTCGCTGAGGAAGATGTCATCACAGGTTAGGTAGAGGTCGATGAACTGGTCAGGCACGTAATTCAGCGGGTGCCAGTCCACTCCGTTCCCTGGTCCCGGGACTTCGTAATGCGTCGGGTAGCCCGGGTTGCTCTCGAAGTCTGACCAGAGGTTCCCTACTGTACTGAGGTTCCACATGTTGCCGCTCTCGGCCTCATGTACGTTCGGCCCGAAGTCGTTGCCGTATATCAGGTTGCCCGTGGCATCGATGGGACTTACGTGGAGGTCATACGGGTCGTTTCCGTGCAGGATGTTTCCGGTCATGATATTATAGTTTGAGTCCAGGTTTATGCCGTAGTAACTGCCTGTGGCCTCATTGTCACGGAAAGTGTTATGGTCATATCCCGGATTCGTGAACATCGCGCCATCGGCATTCTGCACATAGTTCCCTTCGATGAGGTTGTGCTGGCCGTGCACCACTATGCCCCTGAAGAACTCCACGTTGCAGTTCCTGACCGTTGTATGGTCTGCTTCTATCCTTATGCCATGCATGTTGAAGCCTTCTCCCATTATCCAATGGCCCATGCAGTCCAGGGTGATGTTGTCAGTCCCGATGATAAGGCCGTGACCGGGGCAGTCGAGGAGGTCTTCGGTCAAGGTTGTGTCTGTCGTGATTGTGGAGCCGCACTGCGGGACTTCATCTGCGCCCACAGGGTGATAGTCCACTCCGTCTCCCGGTCCTGCGATCTCATAGGTGTAAGGATAGCCCGGGTTGCTTGCGAAGTCGTCCCAGTCATTCCCTATGGTGCTGTTCCAGCTGTTGCTGTTCGAGGTCGAGTCCTCATAGGCGTTGTCGCCGTTGGCATACAAAATGTTGTCGAAGAAGGTGTTATACCTTGAATTGCCTTGTATCCAGAAGCCGTCATCGATGTGATCATGGATACGGTTGCCGTAAATGACATTATAGTTACTGCCTCCGTTGAATTCTATCCCGTCATCGAGGTTTGAGTGGATATCGTTGTCGGATATCCTGTTGTTCTGGCAGTTGGTCACGAGATATATCCCGACGTCGCTGTTGTGGCTGATGGTGTTGTTGGTGAGGTTGTTGCGGTTGCAGTTGTTGTCTAGGTACAAGCCATCGTCGTTATTATTATACAGACTGTTGCCGTGTACAAGGTTATCGCGGCTGTAGTATGAGACGGTGACGCCGATGGATGTGTCGTGGATGTCATTGCTGGTGATGACGCTGTACTGGCTGTCCCTGAGCTTTATGCCGTGGTAGAAATTCACGATCTCGCAGTCCTTCAATTTCACATCATCAAAGCCCTCAACATATATCCCCGCATAGCCAGAAGCAGCTGTGCCAGATATCATGCGTCCTGCACAATCGATCTCAACCCCGTCCGCCCCGACGACCAGGCCGTGCCCAGGGCAGGAGAGGACGTCCTCAATGAGAATGATATCTTCTGTTACAACTTGACCACAATAGTTATTTAATGGATAATGATCAATGTTCGAAGGATTGATTTCATAATAATCAGGATACCCTGAATTGTCGATGAAGTCATCCCAATAGTTACCGACGCTATTATAATCCCAACTATTGCCATTTCCTCCGGGATTTACTTGAACAACGTTATTATTGAAATAATTGTTCGAAAACGTATTCTCACCTGAAAGGGTTTGAAAATGTACACCCTCTGTGTGGCCGTTAATATGATTATCATGGATTTCGTTATATTTTGAATCATATAAATTCAATCCAGTCATGCTATTATGAATCAAGTTATCAATTATTGTATTATAATTAGAATGGCTTATGGAAATGGCAATATTACTATCCTGGATATCATTATTAATCACATTAAAATACCATGCTCCAATGTGGATGCCCTCAGAAAAATTTGATATGTGGCAATTTGTTATCAATCCATAGTTGTTGTTTGCTGGAATATTGATGCCATATCCTCCTGGAGTGCCGCTTATGGAATGACCATTACAGTTAAGAGCGATATCAGTGCCACCGAAATTGATAGCATTACCACCACACCCAGTCAAATCATACCACATCGTATGGTCAGAAGTTAAAGTGTCCCCGCAATTACAAGCCACCGCCCCGCCGCAATTCGCGGCGTAAGCCAAGCTGATGCTGAGCACTAACACAACCGGAAATATGAGTTTCTTCATCTGCACATCACCCGAGCAAAGAGTTCTTTCTGCTTTTATAAATATTGTTGTTTTTTCACGTTAAAAATTAACACAACAAGCTTTAAATACATGCTAAAGCCTACCTCCCCAAACGGCGATCGCATGAAGGGGATATGGCTATACACCGACGGGGAAGGCAACGCCCAGAACGCGGTAGCTTGGCATTATAATAGTCGTACTGGAGAACTTGTTCTTAAGAAGGATCTGATACCGCCTGATTCCATCAGGGAGCACCTGACTGCTGAAAGCACCCACCAGCTTGAGATGCTGCTTCAAGGCGAAGTCTTTGCAGAGGGTGTGAATATCAAGCTCGTGAAGGATGCCAAGGGAATCTTACCGGCGAATGTCCTGGAAAATGTAAGAAGATTAGGATACACAAACGAAGACGGTTCTATAACACCTGTGGTGCAGGATGGAAGGATGTGAGTGACGACTTCTAAAAACAATACCTTTTTATACAACCATTCATAAAGCCAATCCGGGGTGATAGATATGTTATTCGATTATTGGCCTGTCGGACTTATACTATTGTACATAATCAGCGGCATCAGAGTTCTCAACCAGTACGAGAACGGCGTGGTCTTCACGCTCGGTAAATACACCGGCACATACCAGCCTGGCTTCAAGATAATCTTCCCCATCATCCAGCGCATGGTAAGGATAGACCTGAGGATCCGGACACTAGACATAGACAAGCAGCAGGTCATGACTAAGGATAACGTGCCGATAATGGTCAATGGAGTCGTGTATTACAAGGTGCAGAAGCCTGATTGGGCTGTGATCAAGGTCGAAGATTTCATATACGCAATCTCACAGTATGCCCAGACCGCACTCAGGGACATAATCGGTCAGGAGGAACTGGACACGGTGCTGACCCAGAGGGAGCGCATCGGCAACCAGATACAGAAGATTGTCGACAAGGAGACCGACCAGTGGGGACTGGATATCCAATCGATAAAGCTGCAGGACGTGGAAGTGCCTGACGACCTGAAGAGACTCATGTCCCGCCAGGCAGCTGCAGAGCGAGAGAAGAGAGCAACGGTCATAAAGGCAGAGGGGGACAGGATGGCTGCAAAGAACCTTGCAGAGGCAGCGAGGGTGATGCACACAGAGCCAGGCGCCATGCAGCTCCGTACACTCCAGACCCTGGACGGGCTAGGACCGACAGCCTCCAACACAGTCATCCTCGGCATCCCGGTGGAGCTGATGGAGATGGTAAACGCCTTGAAGGGCAAGCTGAAGAAAGGGTGATCATCATGGAACTCACGAGCGAGAACTTCGAGAAAGAAGCGAAACAATCAGACATCCCTGTCATAGTGGATTTCTTCGCTGACTGGTGCCCGCCGTGCAAGATGCTGGCTCCGGTTTTCGAGGAGACCAGCAAGGGATATGGGGGGAAGGTCAAGTTCGTCAAGGTCAATGTGGACCAGAACAAGGACCTGGCTGATGAGTTCGAGGTCAGGAGCATCCCGACCCTCATCATACTCAAAGGCGGCAAAGAGGTCGAGCGCATGATGGGCTTCATGCCCAAGGACCAGCTCAAGGCGAAGATAGATAAGGCGATCTGACCGCAACCGTTAAATACCTTTTTCAACTCCCATTGCTGTTAATGGTCATGATCAACCTCCAGCACACCTATAAGGAGCAGGAGCTCAGGGAGCAGGGGATGCCTGTAGATGAATACCCTCTTTCTCTCATCACGAACGGCAGCGTGCACGGCGCTCTATTATACGCCGTGTGCAATAGCGGCCCTAAGAGATACATTGACCTGGAGCAGTTCTTGAAGGCAAGCCGTGTCCCGGAGCGTGACAGGCATTTCTTCACAGTGGACAAGGCAGCCTACATCAGGCAGCAGCAGGTGAACGGCGATGAGCGCCCATTCATGCCGACAGACAGGCTGCTGACAGCCTACATCGACTACATGCGTGTGCTCGCGAGCAGGAGAAGGTCCTTGGCAAACAAAGGTCAGGCCAAGAAGGTCGGTTCCGAGACCCGTTTCGTCATGGATAATGCTGGAATCGCACCTGTGCTTAAGCGCTATCAGACCAGGCGGCATGCAGCCCGGATAGACTGGGCCAGGAGGAACGTCTACATCGGCGCCCTCCAGCTAGGCCTTTACGAGAGGCTCGAAAGGCTTGTGGATAAGGTCAAGGAGGGAAAGGCGCGACCGACCTATGTCGGAAGGTCCCCACGGGGGAAAGACAGGGATGAGAAGACCCGATGGCTGATGCGACAATGGACAGAGGTGAAGAGGCAGTATAAGGATATCCAGGAGCTCCATAGTATATATGATAGAAGCCGGTCTGACAGCACGAGGCAAGATGTGAGGACCGAGCTTGAAGAGGGTTATAAGAGCTTGGCTACCCTAGTTTTAGACTCGTTTAAATTGCCTGTCTTGGACAGCTACACAAAAGCCCTCACCAGGAAGAACAGCCTGGAGGACCTCATCGGCCCTGATATGAAAGAGTCTATGCAAGAGCTGAGGACAAGGATAAACGACCTTATCGAGCACAATATGCGCCTGGTGGTGACGATCGGGTCTAGATACCAGTCGAGAGGTCTTCCGTTCCCAGATATCTTGCAGTTTGGCAACAAGGGACTGATCAAGGGTGTGGAGAGGAATGATTATAAGAAAGGATGGTCTATCGGTACATATGTCTCATGGTGGATCAAGCAGAATATCAATAGGGGGCTTACAGACCTTTCGCATGCCATAAGGGTCCCGTCCCATATACATGTCATTGCCAGGGATGTGCATCGCATAGTACAGAGATACTTGGTGAAAGAGGACAGATGGCCCTATCCTGAAGAGGTGCAGCAGGAGCTGGGTAAAAGCCTGTCCAGTATAGAGCTGGCCATCGACCTTATCTATGGTAAGTTCGATCCAATGTCCCTTGAACAGCCGGTCCCCGAAAGCGGCGTGGAAATGTTGGACCTGATGGAGGGTGTCGAGCCGGACCAAGAGGACCGTCTCGTCAGGGAGGACAACAGGAGAGAGGTCGAAATGGCCGTCAGCGCCCTGGAAAGGAAAGAGGAGAAGGTCTTGCGGATCAGATACGGCATTAATGACGGCATCCCGAAGACCCTGACAGACACAGGCAAGGCCATGGGCTTCTCAAGGGAGCGGGTGAGGCAGATCGAGAAGAAGGCCCTGGCTAAGATACGGAAGCGCCGCGCGCTCGAGAAGAAGTATTCTGGATTGGACTCTTAGTTTATAAATAGGACCGAAAGGCTTATAAATAGATTGTTATTTAGCAGTGGTAACATTGGGTGATTTCGTGAGTTATACAAAAGCGAAGAGACGGAAGGATGATGTAGCCAGTGATCAGGCCATATTAGGAATGGATGAACTAGTCGAAGATGAAGATGACATCGGAAAGGGTACAAAGTCCTGGAATACCAAGATTGCTTCTAATAACACCCTTGGGTTTCCAATGTGAAGGCGCTGTCAGGGAAAGCAAGGGAGGATATCTGACCCTGGAAGACCGCACCAGGATAGGGGAAAGCATGGATATCCTCAGGGAAGTGATGTATTCTGCCGTTATGGGTCATGGACTGTATGAGAGGCTTGAACAACTCACAACAAAGGTTTTAGAAGGCAAGAAAGAATCAAAGACCGTTCTTAGACGGCCCTTCCGCGACCAGAAGGATGTCAAGGAACGGCTGAAGCAGGCCTGGAAAGAGATGGCTGGCATCTATAAGGATTGCCAAGATATGGACGGAGATGATCCAGCAGACAAGTATCTTGAGCTTGCGCAGAAGGCAGCAGAGATATTCTCACCTTCACAGGTGTATGACACTGTCGAGAAGATATTGGAGAGAGGCAATGGTGAATATTACGAGGCAAGGGCTGCCAAGGATCATATTGATGAGCTAGCTTGGGACTATGTGAGGCCTAACCTCAAATTTGGGATTTCGGTAGCTAAGAGTTATTTTAGCAGGCGCGTATCTAATGATGACCTGGTGGAGGATGCATTCTTAGCCATGCATGACGCAGGGGTAAGGTTCGACCACAAGGAAGGCTATGAGTTCATCACATATGCGGTCTGGAGGATCAGGCAGAAGCTCGGGGTGGCCGAGAAGAAAGAGGACAAGGAAAACTGGCCTTCCATGGATGAGGGCTGGCAATATGAGGATTCGAGGAACCCCTTTCAAAACTTATCCTCTCAGGGCATCAGTGCCGAGGAAGAGCTGATGGAGACGCTGCTTTCAGGGACCATAAGGCAGATGCTGGATGAGCTCAGTGGGAGGGAAAGAAAGGTCATCGAATTGAGGTATTTCGGCGAGGAATCAATGACATTTGAAGAGGCTGGAAAGGAGCTGGGACTTACCCGCGAAAGGGTGAGGCAGATAGAAGCGCAGGCAATGAGAAAGCTCCGTCACCCTGATAGGCGCAGGAAGCTCAAGGCTTATGTCAACTAGCGTTGGTTCACTATCCCCTTGGCCTTGGTTATCTTCTTCCCGCAGATGCGGCATAAATAGACATCATAAACGACATCGCCTGTCTTCAGGCGGTCGCGTTTGAAGGCCTTGCCGCTGCATGTGGGGCAGGTTATCTCCTCTTCTTCCATGGCCTCAATGGTGCTGAGCCTGTTTATAAATTTTTTGCCGGGATCGATTAGACCATAGCCCTGCCTTTTAACTCTCATCATCATTCATCCCTAAACCCTTCATGTGCGTAGTGCAGCATGTCAAGACATTAAAAGGTTGGGAGCCCATTTGACCACGCTTGTTGTCCCCTCCCAAACAACATATCTTTTTATCGTTCCCGCGGCATCTCACAGACATGAATCATCATTCGACCAGCGGGGTGAACGCAAATGGTAACGATTGACAATGTCATTGTGAACGTCGGGACGTTCTCAGGAGACCTGAAGACAGAGAGAAGGGATTACGAGCGTGCTAAGCAAGGCGCAGCGCGCATCAAGGACGAGCTGGCTTTGCTCGAAGATGCCATCAAGGCTGAGACAGAATATGACAACCTGCACCTTCCGCATGAGGCCATGCTGACCGGGTTCGAGGTCGGAGATGTCACATTCGAGGTCAGGTCAGATAGGCGCATGAAGCGCCCTAAATACAAGTCAGCCGTTTCAGAGATGGAGAATTACCTGAGCGGCATCTCATTCCTGCAATCACGAGGAAGGACCATAACCGGCGTAGCTAAAGAAGGCAAATCTGTCTACATCAGCGTGGACAAGCTCCTTGAGGATTATGGTGTCATCGTCGCCGGAGTCATGTCCCCTGAAGTCAAGCACACGATCAGCTATGTGGCTGCAGGCCTCGACACCCCCCCTCAGGAGATCGAGCTTACAGGCAGCCATGATCTCAACGAGGCCAATGCAGCCAATTATGTGAGGATGAATATGCTGAAGCCTGTCCTGAAACAATTCGTAAAGGATTACGAGGCAGCCCTGGCAAAGGAGGAAGAGGACGGCATCACGCAGGTGAACACCCGTGCAGGATACAAGACGACCACTACCCAATCCGACGGCGTGGACTGGGGATACGTTGTCAAGTCCATCATAGCCGTGCCGACTCATCCCGACGAGCTTGGAGAGCTCAATTATCTCGCAGACCAAGAGATGAGCAAGGCCGAGAAGGAGCGACAGTTCCCGACCTACCGCCTAAACTATCGTGAAGTCAGGGGCAGCACGCAGCTCTTCATCTCGATAGGCAGCGTCTACCAGCGCATACAGGAGCTCAAGCAAGGCAAGACGATAGAGGCCGAGCGGACGAAAGTCCAGCATGTGGACTTAGTATGATGATAATCGCAGAACTCGCCAACAGATTGGTGGAATCAGCCAAAGATGCGACAGTGAACTACACCGCTGATCCTGCCAGGCTCGAGAGCCATAAGTCGCAGCTGGTCGTCGGAGCAATCGCGACAGGTGTCGCCCATATAATACCAGGCTCACATCCGATCATAGAGAACATACTACTCGGATACACAGTCCTCAAGGGTTATCAATCCCTCAGGGACTGGGCTGGCAGATGAATGACAACAACGAGATGGGCGCAAGGTTCGAGATCTTCATCGAGGCACTTTTCAACGCCTACGGCCTGCAGAACGTCAGGCGTGACGTAGAGTTCAGGAAGCTCAATCCATATTACAGGCCGGGCAGGCCGGGCGAGCCGAAATATATCCGCCGTCAGTGCGACATAACATACGATATCGTGAAGGAGGGCAACCTCTATCTCGCGGCAGCTGAGCTGAAATACACCTCCAACGGACAGGTGTCTTATTCTTTCAGGGACGGGCCGAAAAGAAAGAAAGGCCAGATGATACCCCGGATAGGCAATCTTGTCGACGAGGTCTATGAACGGCAGCTTTTCATCGAAGCATATCTGTCGCTTCTCGTGACCAACAAGAAATTCCAGAAGAAGGTCAAGAAGGAGGCTGAGAAGAGGGGCATCAAGGTCATGGAAGGCAACGATCTCCAGGCGATAATCCGGAAGCTCGGCGGAAAGTACAGCGTCGACGACTACCTGGTCAACATACGCACGGAAGACTACGACCTGCGGAGCGACATCAGGAAGGTTTAGTTGACTGGCTCTGTAGAAAATCTATAAGCGTTAATTCATTTTTATACGTTCAGTCCAGAGTCATGAGAGTGAAAAAAGGTTGAGAATATGATGAACGGATAAAAATGAAAGTGATTTTCTGCAGAGCAAGTTGTATCCCCGACGACAACAAACTGATTTATGCTCAATATATCCTCAAGCATCAAGGTGATATTATGGGAGCGAAAACCGCAATCTATGGAACATTACTCTTAGCGACAGCAGCTGGTGCGTTCGTGGCCGGAAGGTACTCTGGGCAGGATTCCGAGTATAGCATACAGAGGGCGAACGGATCGGCATTCCTCGGGTCCGAGACAGCAGGCAAGAGCTACGCATTGGTGCTCCATGACAACGACGTGATCATGGGCGACGTGGACCACCATCTGAAAGCATTGAGGGCGCTGGCCAGCACAGAGGGCATTGAGGATATCATGCCTGCGCTAGACATGGCTGAAGAGCTAAGGAACCGGGAGAAGGCTGAAGACCTGAAGGGCAAGGTAGATGAGGCTATTGATGAGATTGAGAAATCAGTCGGGAACATCAAGCACCAGGTCGAGAAGCACTTTTAACATGCTGAGACGCATATGCATCAGTGCACGCAACAGCAGCATGATGAGGAAGACGAGGACTGTTGTCCGTGCAGCAACAACTAACGATTATAAAGGCGATAACCCTTACATGAATTGAAGTCACCGTCGATGTGGCGGTAATCTGTATCAACTAGAGGAAGCTATGGAGGTAGGTTATGATGGAACCAGATGGATTCGATTTCGGGGCACAGAAGCAGGATGATGACATTAGGCTGGAAGACTTCGATCCTGGACAGCAGGACATGCAGGTGGACGGCGGTGGAGTGGCGACGGCAGTCGATGAAGTGCTCGAAGGCATTCCAGGCAATATACAGTATGACCGCCACATAGATGACCGGGCAGGCCAGAAGGCTAACATCCATGCCAAAGAGCATGATCAGGATAAATATGCGAGCAAGGTCAATAAGACCATGAGCCGGGAGGCCAGAGAGATAAGGGATATCGTCAAAGAGACAAAAGTCACGCTCGAGCGCATAGTGACGGCCAACAGGAAGCGGCAGGATACGTCAGAGATGGGCTCGGCCGAACGCATCCTATACGAGACTATGGATAGATTAGGCATCGACCTGTACGAACGCAGGATCAACTCATGGATGAATGATGTGGAAAGGCAGTCAGGCAAAGTGCAGGCCAAGCTGAACGGCCTGAACGACATCCTCTACAGCACACGCAAGAGATCTCCTGGCTATGCACCTCAACTCGAGCAGGACAGGGATAATGCCAGGGATTATGCCAACCTTCTCAAGTCTACAGACAGCCTGATCAAGGAATACGGTCAGGAGATCGAGCGTCTCAAGACCGACAGGGACAAGATGGATGGTGAATCAAAGTCGAATCCAGGCATGGATTATTCCGACGAGAAAGAGCACATACAGAAATCCATAAGGGACCTGCAGAAGAGAAAGACGCAGAAGGAGTTCGAGCTCGGTCAATATAAGTCAGGAGCGCTACAGCTCAATCACCAGCTCTCCAGGAGGGAGGAATACTTCGAGACCGTCAAGCACCTTTATGAGATAGCTGCCAACGCGAAGGCAACCCTTGATGCCAAGACTGCTGGAATCAAGATAATGATAAAGGACAGCAAGCGGACCAGCAGCGCCTTGAGGATTACAGAAGACCTTGGCTATATCAACGACATGAGCACTGTGCTGGATGACCTGGAGGAGGTCATAGGTGACGGCATAGCCGATGCGATGGGTTCTGCCAACAATTTCGCCCGAGATGAGCAAGAGAAGCAGCGTTCCATGGTCTACAGGGGCAGGGTGAAGGCTGCCGGCAATGAGCATGCCAAGGCGGTCCATACCGAGCTCGCCGCATTCACCAACAAGTATGCGACGGTATAGCTGTAAAAATGGAAAATGAAGACCATAACGCTCGAGGACCATGTACTTACTTCAAGGGCCGACTACAGCGCACAGCAGCTCAAGCCGTACATAGAGAACCTGAAGATTGAGCTCATCCGGAAGGAGGTAGGCACTGATTCCCAGGTCATGGACCTCCATGAGGATACAATTACGACCTTCGGGGGCATCTACGAGGCCTTGAAGAGCCGATTCATGGAAGGGGAGAAGAAGCTTCCTGCGACCAGGGCGGCCTTCATGAGGGCATATATGTCCTATGTCGCCTCTGAGGCGATTCTCGGACAGGAGGAGCCGGACGGACCTGTGCTCTCAGAGACCCTGGAACCGAGGCGTCCTTACCGCACCGTCAACATATCATTCGGCGAGACAGACAGCCGCACATTGACCGATATAGTCAAGCAGTACAGCGATATGGCGGGCAACTGTGTGGAGGAGAGGCACGCCAGGAAGTCCAGGAGCAATTTCTTCACAGCCGTGAGCGAGACCTGCAAGGAAAAGCTCTCAGAGCCTGGCAACAAGAAGCTGTATGAGGCCTTCCAAGAGCTCGAGGTCCAGGGGAGGATCAACGGCGGCAGCTTCTCTGTCAGGGGCATAAGCGGCAAGCGGAAGATTGCGGTAGCAGGCCCCAAGCAGGAGGCTGTGAAGCATCGTAAAGGACTGGAGCAGGTCATGTTCGAGAACGTGTATGAGTCAGAGATATTCGGCAACAACGCGGCCATCGAGCTGGTGAAGACAGAGGTCTCATGCCTTATGTATTATGACCCGTCTGAGAGGAGGAATCCATGGGATGGCTTCAAGCAGTATCTCCTCTTGGTCGGGAAACCAGGCACAGGGAAGACCATGCTATCGCATTTCGCCGCCACATACGCCAAGGAGATCGAAGGGGCGACCGGCAAGGTGGTCAACATCGTCGGCCTTGACTTCGAGGATCGTTTCCAGTACGGACCGCTGGACAACATCAGGGCCCAGCTGAAGCAGGTATCATACAACAACCAGATCTACCTCGTCGTGATCGATGAGCTTGAGACGAAGATACCATCACGTGAGGCGCAGGAGAACCACAAGAGCGATGTCGCAGGAGAGTTCCTGCGTTTCCGGGGCCAAGGCGGTTACATCAACCGCGGCAATTACATCATATTGGGTACGACGAACGAGCCCCATAAGTTAGATTCGGCAGTCCTCGATGTGTTCGAGGTCGCGGGTGTTGAAGGCCCGAAGACAGCCAAGGAAAAGGTGAGTGTATTGTACAAGAGGCTGGAGACAGGCCTGAAAGAGGGTTCTGTCAAGGTCCAGGACTGGCAGTCTATTGCTGACCTACTCATCAAACATGACCTTTCAGGCAGGGAGATAAAGAACGTGGCTGATTCGTCATTGGCCCTCAGGAGGATCCTTGCCGGCAGGATGAAGGGCTATTCCCTTACAGCCTCCGAGGTCGAGCAGAGGAGGGAGCTGATCTTCAAGAGCGACGGAATGCCATACACGGCGACAGTTGATTATGTCATCCATGCGATAGAAGGAGTGGTGCAGAAGAGGGAAGAGAAGACGAAATCATACCTGAGGTAATCAAGATGCCGAAACCGAACAAGGTCTTTGAACATTACAGGAGGCAGATAGAATCATCTCTCATTCGGAGAGGCTACAGGATAGGTGAGCGTAGCAGGCCACGGCCCACGGCACGAACACCACAATCTGCCCAGACAGCGACCATAGACACCGTGGTGGAGAATGCGATGCCCGAAGTGAAAGAGCCTGATATGCCTGTGATAAGAGAATCCAAGCCCCAAGTGAGTGGCTCAGCTCCGCTGAGGAAGATCCATAACGTATATGACACTCTCGAGAAGAGAGCATTATATCTTTCCCCTGTGCTCGACCTGTGCTTCTCCAAGGACAAGGACGTCAACATCGACCAGGCCGGTACACAGACTACAGAACTCGCGGTCGAGGCATACAACTCGGTGAAGCTGTTCACCCTCCTGACGACAATCATAGGCGACGGCCGCATGCTGGTGGCAGGCCCGCCGGGCTCGGGCAAGACCTCTACAGCCACATATGTCGGTTCGGCCATGTTCAATCTCCTCACAGACTACGTAAAGAAATGCACAGTCCTCGGCCACCCGGAGCAGACAGAGGAGAAGATGATCGCCATGTTCGATCCGTTCTCCATGATGAAGGGCGAGCGCAAGATGATAGTCAGGGAATGGCTCAGGAGCCCGGTGAAGATCATCGACGAGATAAACAGGCTCCGTCCAGAAAGCATGAACATACTATACGAGCTGCTGCAGTCAGGCACTGTGACATATCAAGGAGTCGTCATCAAGGCCAGGCCAGGACCCCTGTTCGCGACCTTCAACGCGGCAGACGCTGCAAATTACGAGATAGCGCCGCCGGTCAAGGACAGGTTCGACGTAGCTGTAGTTGCAGGCTCTTTGAACCCTTGGTATGTGGAGATGCTGACATCGATGCGAGGAGACTCCATCAGGAGGAACATACCGAAGATATCCCTGGATGACCCGATGACTCCACAGGACCTGGCAGCATTGCAGAGAGGCGTTTCCCAGGTAGAATTCCCCTCGTCATTGATGGGCCGCATCGCACACTTCCTCGCAGAGCTGCAGGGATGCGACATGGCCGGCACCACGGTTGAGAGGAAGAACAAGGGCTACCTCACCGAGAAGAGGCCTCCAGCAGTTTGCGCGGACTGCACTCATTACGACCAGCAGAACGTGATATGCTCCAAGACCGAGAACGACATCGGCACAAGGACTGTGCAGAGCATCTACGTCTATTCCAAGGCCCTCGCGTTATGGCGGGGCCATTCAGAGGTGACCGAAGATGATGTCAAGGCTGTCGTGCCTTATGCGACCTGGTTCAAGATAAACCCGACCAGGGCTGCCCTCGACCTGGATCCGCGTTTCGTCAACGACAGGATAGGACTCATGGCCGAGCTGTACGAGCTGGCAGGCAAGACCTATGACCAGATATCCAACATCATGCCCGAGTACAAGGATCTCACATCCATAGTCTTCTCGAGCATGAAGAACGGGTCGAGGCCCAAGACCGCTAAGGTAGAGCAGCTGATTGGCGTCGCCGGACAATTAGACACTCCAGGAAAATACCCTCTCATAACACAGCTCAAGAAGCTTTACCATGAAGCACGATGATATCAGAAGCCCAGCAAGCCAGGGCCTGGGAGCATGCGCAGAGGCCGTACAGGCATGTTTTGCTCAACAGGCCCCGGATCTATTCGGAAGGGGAAAAAGGCCTAGGCGAGGAGATCGCCTGCATAGACATGGCCTCAAAGCAGATATACATTGACGAGGCCAACCTCGAGCAGAGAGTAGGCCTGGACAAGCTCCCTGCTATCGAGAGCCATGAGATAGGCCATCACAAGCACTGCCCTTACGACCTGAGGAACCTCGTCCGCCTCGTCGGGCACGCCTACAAGGAGACCAAGAGCATCAACAGGGCCCAGACCGTTGAGAACCAGTTCGCAGACCTCTTGGTCAATGCAGACCTCCAGCGCAAAGGTGTCGATATCGCATCAGTCTACAGGCGGCTCTCAAAAGGCTCTGATTCCAGGTTCTGGGATTTCTACATGTCCACCTTCGAACAGATGACAGGCCAACGTATCCTGGACAGGCCTGCAAAGGAAGAGGCCAGGAAGGATGCTATGCGCCTTGGTGACCTGTTATCGAAAGCCATAGACTCCTCGGAGAGGTGGCCCAAGACGGTAAGAGAATATGCCAAAGCAGCCAAGAAGTACATGGAAGAGGATAAGCAGGAGGCAAAGGATGATCAGGGCGATATGCCCGGACAGGCTCCAGAGACTTATGCACCTGCAGAGGTGCCGCAGATAGACCATCATTCAGCCAAGGACTTCCTCCCGTTCAAGAAGAGCGGCCAGCACGAGAAAGCACAATCTAAAGCCATCGAAGGAGAGATCAAGGGCCTTGCAAAGGAGCTTGGCCAAGGCACGTACAAGAAAGCCGTGGCAGGCCTTGGATTGGGGAGCAAGAGGCAGGCCAACCTCTGGTTCTACCGCGACCTGGTGAGAGAATACATGATGGAGATGCCCTGCACACATTCCGGCTACAGCTCACCCATCCCTAATGTTGCAGAGAGATGGAGGACATCAGACCCTGTCGAGCGCCTGGATGTGGAATATACATTGTCTAACTATGGTATCATCCTTCCTAACATCACGACCTATCAGCGCGTATCAAAGGTGGTATCGTCAATGGACCAGGGAGGTGAATCCCCTGACCTGCTCATAGTCCTGGATTCGAGCGGCAGCATGGCCGATCCTATGGAGTGCCTATCGTTCGCACTCTTGTCATCTATGATCGCTTCAAAAGCGGCCCTGGACGTCGGCAGGAAGGTCGGAGTGATAAATTTCTCGTGCGATTACACCACCCTCCAGTTCACGAACGATTCATACAAGGTCGATGAGACGCTTTCGATATATTATAACGGCGGCACTATCATCCCTGGTGAAGCGATCAAGGGGATGGTTTCCAGGAATCCTTATCCTACCCATGTACTCATGATAACTGATACAGGCATTGCCAACCTGGACCAGGAGCTACCCAACCTGGAAGCGGCCTTGAAGAGAGGACGCTCCGGTGGAACAATCTTCCTGGACACGGAACCTGAGGAGAGGACAGACCAGCTGGCAAACATAGGCTATGACATCATCTTCACGAGGAACTTCGACGAGCTGGCCCAGGCCACGCTCGCCAAGTCGAAGGCCATATACCAAGGTGGTACAAAATGACATCGATCGAGGACATATTGAAGAAGGAGAAGAAAGGGAAGCTTGGAGACATGTGGGAGCTGAAGGATCCTGATGTCAGGTTCCCTGGCAAGGCCAAGCATTCAAAGGAGCTGAATCAGGCATTGGACAGCCTGTATTCGATTGACACTGAACAAGGCTACGCACGCCTGGAATCTATGCTTGAGGAACAGGAGTTCCCGGCATCTGACATGATCAGCATCTCGAAGTCAGCTGACATTTCGGTAATCGAGCAGTTCCTTGGCTTCGGCTATGAGAAGATGGACGCGCTCAAGAAATGTGCACAGATAGCAAAAGTGTCAGCGCTGGCTGAGACGGTCATGAGGGAAGCCACAGACTCCTACAGGGAGCAGCTTAAGACGTGCTATCAAGAGAGGAAAGAGAGGAAGGACAGCCTTGAGGCATGCGCAGCCATCAGGAAAGACATGGATAGTCTTTTCGACAGCCACGAAGCGGTCAGGGCCGAGATGTCTGCAAGAGGGATGAGACCGGACTATGCTGCGGATGAGCGCTTCAAGGATTATGCCTCCCAGCGCAGGATGTGGGACAGCCTCAACGAGGAGATAGGAGAGCTGATGCAGAGATACCTCTCGTTCCAGGATAACAAGGATCCGGCAAAGGAGCTGAAGAAGATAGCAGGACAGGCGAAGTCCGGCTGGTTCAAGGGACGGTTGATGGATGACTGTGTCCAGACCAACTACTTCGAGGGCCAGCTGGCTCTTGCTACAATGGTTGAAGAGGTCGTGTTCTTAGCAGACAACTATAAGAAACTCTCCAACATCAGGCATGACCTGGCTGCAGATATGGGAAGATTACAGACATTGGACAGCTGTATGCAAGCCATGGGTAATGACCTGTCAGACCAGGACATAAGAGGGCTTCATGACATCCAAGCCATAAATTCCGGCAAGTATGACAGCGTCAGGCTTGCCATATTCCTGGATGGCATGACTGAAGATTATCACCCCGCAGCTGCTGCATTGAAGGACAGGGCTGCTGATAAGCTTTCAGCCGAGGCAACCAGGATCAAAGGAAGTCTCAGGCAGATAGAGAAGGCCAGTTCTGCGGATGATGTCTCTCATCTCTACGGGCTGGCCCCCCAGCTGGAGAATGTCATAGCGCGATATGAGCTTCTCGGCATGGACCCATCCACACCAAAGGCCCTGTTGAAGTCGGTTTCGAAGAGGGCTGACGAGCTCAGCCAGGAGAAGGATAGCAAGATATCAGGATACAGGTCAAAGGTCAAGGACCTGAGCACTAAGCTCGACGCTACCGAGAACACCTATAAGGGCCAGGTTTCCCAGCTCAGAGAACAGATTGCCCAGCATGAGTCAGAGCTGGAAGGCTACATCTCACGTGTGGGTTCGCTCGAGCGCCAGCTGGGGGATGAGCAGGGCAGCAAGAAGGCAGAGGAAGCGGCCTATCAGACAGAGATAGGAAGATACAGGTCTGAGCTTGAGACCTTGAACTCAAGGCTTGCCAAGGCCGAGTCAGATTATGCCGACAGGGTCTCTTCGCTGAAATCGCAGCTAAGTAAGGCGTCATCAAAGGACCTCTCATCCATAGAGTCCTCAATCGACAAGCTCTCCAGGGGCCTTGATGGTAGGCTGGACTATTGCGTCCAGGCCGTAGACGGCCTCAAGGCCTCCATGGATGAGCTGAAGGCATCTCAAGTCGGATACCGGCCAGAGAGGAAGCCTGACCTGAAGCTGGTCGAGAAGCCTGCCTTCACGCAGGACGACCAGCAGAACGAGTTCTATGAGCTCGTCGAGGCCATGGAAAGCGAGGCAGTCTCAGGCGGATGGCTCGACCGCTTGAGTTACATCAAATGGCTGGTGGACAGGAAACAGACGAAAGACCGCTATCTTGAGACAGAACAGGATTTCGAGATAGCAGAGTTCGTATACGAGACCATCCAGGGCCATTGGAAGACAGGCAGGCTAGGCAGGCCATCGAATCCATGCACCAAGGACCGCCTGCAGATAAGCGAGACCTTGAATGCCTTGCACAGCTACATAGAGAACTCAAGAGCCATGTATGGCGCAAAGGTCGCGTTGGTGAGCTAGGATGGTATCCACATCTATTTTGCATAACTCTTCGAGCGATTTGCAGGCTCGGTCGCGGTCCGAGCCTGGACAAGTACAGCATCGACAAGCGCATAACATTTATAAACAATCATCCCATGAGGTGGACCATATGGACAAGCTTGAGATATTGGAGTCATTGGGTTTCAGCAGCAACGACGCGAAGTGCTACCTGAGCCTGCTGGAGCTAGGGCCTTCTACGGTCCAGAAAATCAGTGACTCGTCAAAAGTCAACAGGACAAATGTCTACGACTGCCTGAAACGCCTTCAGGAGAAGGGGATAGTATCAACCTTCGTGAAGACTGAGAAGAGGTACTTCGAGGCCTGCGACCCCGAGCTGCTGATAAACATCCTCAAGGAGAAGGAGATACAGCTCTGCAACATACTGCCTGAGCTAAGGCTGAAGCGCGACCTGGCTGCCAAGAGCGAGGCCCATGTATATGAGGGCGTCGTTGCAGTGAGGAACATGCTGAACCACATGAACGACCTTGGCAAGACCAGGTATGCTTACGGCTCGCCCTTCGTCTCGCACAAGATCCTGGGGGATTTCTTCCTGGAGCGGTATCATAGGGAGCGCGTGAAGAAGAAGATAAAGTTCTACATGATATACAACAGCGACGCTGATGTCAGGATAGATTTCCTAAACAAGCTCAACTACACAGAGGCCAGGTTCCTGCCGCCGGAGTATGATTCTCCCGTAACAACTAGCATCTGCGGCGACGAGGTCGTGTTCTTCCTCTATGCTGATAAGCCCCAGGTCATCCAGATAAAGAACAAGGAGATGGCCAAGGCATACAGGAACTACTTCAAGATATTGTGGAAGAAGGCCCGGAAAGGATGAGACCGGACTGGATATTCTCTTCCTACCTGATATACCTAGCAACAGCCCTGGCATTCATCTTCCCAGAGGTGGCCTCCTCATTGGAGAAGGCGCTCGGCTTCTTGCTGATACTGATGATGTCACATTCCCTGACCAAGCTCAAGGTGAGGGGAATCGGATTAGGCGAGGTCGCTGAGGGATTAAGGCTGACCTTGTTCCATTTCCTTGGCTTGTCAACGCTGCTGCTCGTTGCCATGCTCTTGGTCGGACCCGGTTTCAGGCAGGGCTTCATGGTGCTTGCAGTCGTGCCGCCTGCCATAAGCATCGTCGTGCTTTCAAGGTTGAGCAATGGAAGGGTCCAGGATTCCTTCATGGGGCTGCTTATGTCTTACTTGTTCGCCTTCATCTATGCTCCTGCAGTTTTGCATATCTTCCAGGGCGAGAGCATAAGCCCTTTCATCATACTCAAGCCTCTCGTACTCTACACTTTCGTGCCATTCGTGATATCAAGAGCGTTGGCCAGGGCCTCTTTCCTAAATGAGAAGCGGAACCATCTAATTGTCAACTCGCTCTTCGCCTTGCTGTTCTTCATCATCATCGGCTCGCGGAGCGAGTACATCCTCAATAACCTGAGGGACCTCTGGGTTATAGTGGTGATCATGGCCATGCTGAGCTTCGGTCTTGGGACAGTGATATTCTTGCTCAGGCCGAAGTCCTTGGAGTACGTGTTCTTCGGCACCTACAAGAACACCTCCATGGCAATGGTGATAGCCATGACATATTTCGGGCCATTGGCCATCGTTCCGATCTCGATAAGGGCGCTGCTCTCTCCGCTTTTCACGATCTATATCTTGTTTTTAAACGGATTGACGAGAAAAAGCAGGCGGAAAACACTAGGGGATTAGCATAACTTTTATAAAGGAGGTGATTATACTACCGACAAGGGGTATATGGGGGCGTAGCATGCGAAGTAGACGGAAAAGCCAGAAGAAAACAGAATTGTTGTATATAGGGGCTGATAGAGCAGGCCAGAATATTATCAGGGGTTCGATCGAGACCTTGAAAGAGCTGCAATGGCCTGCAAAGCTGTATATTGTCTACAAGGAAGGCCAGTCAAACAGCTCTCTTGAAAGATTCTTGGGCACCCAACGCAGTTCATATGAGGGTCTCGAATGGGAGATTCTACCCTTAAGCAGGAAGGGGCGCGAAGGTGATTTGGAAGCCTTATTGGAAAGGAAGAAAAAATTCGACCTCGTGACCATATCTGCCAGCACACGCAAGCCTTATGAGAATGCCGAGGAGATAAAGCGATGCCTGGATGATGCAGGATTCGATCGTGATGACAAGGTCTATTACAGGTTCTTCACAGAATTTCCTAATAATTGGGGATTGATCACGAATCTGGCTAAGCTTTTTAAAGATAACAAAGTGGAGGGATTGGTAGATATCTTCACAAATCAGCCTGACTTATATGCTGCAGTGTGGTCAATCATAACAGGTAATCTGCGCACAGTGATGGGCAACAATCATATCGATAGCCACAGGGTCCAATGTGCGGGTACACTCATATATCAAAAATTGATTAGCAGGAAGATCGGTATATCGAATCCTGACTTTCCCCTTCAATTATATAGGTTGTCTGAACTTGATGCCCTCATGCTGGGGATGCATGGCGGAATGGGCTCTCCGTTCATATCAAAGGCTTTCATAGATTCAGTTCCGGTTTCTCTCCTCAAGGGGGAGGAGATGCTGTATGAAGAGCTGAGGGATGCGATAATGAATTGGTCTCTGGAGATGATAAGCTCTCGAATAGATATAAGGCCGGAAGTGATCCCCACATACAAGGCCGTCATGCATGCTATGCTGCAGGGTGATCAAGTCCTGGGGATGTCTATATATCGGAGGTTCTCTGACAATCCGGTTCTGCAGAGAGATAAGAGGATAAAGGCCCTTGACGATCACGGGACTTTCATTGGTTATCCTACTGAGTTATCCTGGTCAGGCAGGAGGTATTTCTGGACGCCGGCTGATCATCTTGTCGAAGAGGCATCGCAGAAGGAACTGGACAATCTGGTGGAAGCCTATGTCATGCTCCATAATGCTGTCGGTGAATTCAAGAAAGCTGGGCTCATATCAAGTGAATTCCCTAAAGACGAAAAATACAGGGAACGACAAAGGAATGTCATCGTAGTTGGCATAAATGGACATTCAGATCGACCTCAAGTGATTCATATCCAGGGCCTCACTCAGCCATCAGAGGAAAGTGAGACTGAAAAGCGCCCGGGACTCGAAGGCCGCATTTTCTACAACACCGAGCCCAGGGTGATCAGGGCAGTCGATCTCTCCCAGCTCGAAAGGGAGACGAAATTTGAGGTTAAGATAGACCCTCATACGGATAAGTACAGTTCCATGAAAGGGATATTGCCGGACAACGATGTGCTTTATGCCTTGATGCTGTACTCTGGCAAGGAAGGCAGGAAGCCCTACGTTGCCTGGTTCGATATGAACGGCAAGAAAGGAGGTTTTCACAAGCCGGCAGGGCATGCTTCACTTGATATGGATTTCCTGCATGAGATGCTCAATTTCAACGACACTGCTGCAATCTTTGACGGCAGGCTTTACTATATCGGAAATGACCAGCAATCAATAGGTGTCCTTGACAAGGCTGGTGAGAGTTATGTCATCGAACGGGGCTTGAAGCCGGATGACAAGATGAGGGCTGTTGTGCCCATAATTGGAGGTCTTGTCTTCTCGGGCACGGAAAATTTCTACAGGCTCAAGCATACTTCCATCGAGAGGATATGTGATGCTGAGGGCGATCCTCATCTGGTTCGATCGCTTCCTGATGAGAAAATAATATTGTATTCTGACTCTAAAGGGAACCGGCAGCATGCTTTCCGCGTGGGCTCGAAGTCACCTCACTCGCTCCGTGCCGGAGGCCAGGTGTTTGATGTAGCCGACAACGGTCAGGTCGTGGTGGCATATGTTGATGACGGACTGGTCAAGAGAGTGGCATATTCAGGAGCAGAGGACCTGTTGAACCACAGGAATCCGGATATAAAGAAATCGGAGGAATTGATAGAAAACCTCAGCCTCGTAAGGATGGTTGGCCCAGGGATAATCGCAGCTTTCTCAAAGCAGGGCGAGAACACCTTTGTCCAGTTCTATGATGCGCATACTATGAGGCCCTATGATCAGAAGATCGTCAAGAAAGGCATGAGCCTGTCGAATTTAAGGGTGGGTTGATTGATATACCAGTTCAGGTCCTTCAGCCGCGGCAAGAAGGCGAACCTTCAGGCGCATCTTCAGCGTACTGGAAGCTCTTACCGCATTCCTTCACTTCGCTCTTCCCAGAACAAGGATTACAAGCATGTGGATTACAGGAGGCAGTATGCAGTGCTGGCAGACGGTTTGTCAGGAGGCAATCATGGCGGAGAGGCTGCTTACCATGCTGTGCAGACGATAAATCTGTACCTACCAGGCATGCTCAGGCAATTCAGGAGAAATTCTACTGAACATGAGGCTATCCAGCAAAGGATTAGGAACCTACTGCTTGCGACGAATGAGCTGATGTACAGCATCTCCCATGGCTTCGAACAGTATCATGACTGGGGCACAACATTAGACTTATGCGTGTTGGTCGGAGATAGGGCATATCTCGGCCATGTGGGGGATGGCAGCGTCTTCCACCTGGACAGATGTTCGGGCGAAATGAAAAAGCTTACCGAGGATCATTCAATCGAACCGCCCGGGTTCAATAGCATTCCAGAGCACCTGAAAGCTGTAGCGTTGCTGAATTCGCCGCTGACGAACTACATGGGTGGCAAAGACGCTGAAGTCGATGTCATCGACCAGGAAATTGGTGAAGGAGACATGCTGCTGATGGCATCTGACGGCCTGACCAAATTGGTCTCTCAAGAGAATCTTGAACACATTTTGAGGACCAGCAAGGGTCCTGATGAAGCCCGATCCATGCTGATCGAGAGGCTTCCAGAGTATTCTGATTATGCTGGCGAATTCATGGATTTGAGAGGCGTCGACATAGAAGATGCCGGCAGGAGACTGATAGACGACGTGACTTTCATACTGATCGGGGGGATTGAAGATGGCAAGGTTTGACTCAGAGGAAGTGAACTATGATGAGAAGACTAAACGGATAGTGGAATCCACAGGTCAATTTCAGTACAGGGACACATTGCACCGCAAACAAGATTCTATGGTTGTCAAGGTATATGACCAAGAACATGCCCAATTGCGTGCATTGAAATTGCTTGAGAAGTATGACGGTAACATCAAGAGGGCTGAGACAGAATGCCTGATATGGAGAGAGCTTACCAGGTGTGAGTTGGACACCACACACATAACTCAAGTCACAGCAAAGCGCCCATTGGATTTCGGCGATTATATAGCCATACCTATGGAGCTTGCGGATAATTCACTTTATAGGCTGATATCAAATTGGTCTAGGAATGGAGAAGCCGTTGACGAATCAGAAGCAGTAATGATAGTCACGCATGCTGCGAATGGCACGCATAATATCCATCTTACATCGTATTCTCATAATGACCTGAAGCCTTCGAACATCCTTTATTTTTATAATTCCGGCATCCCTATCTTCAAGGTCGCAGATTGCGGTTGCGCAACCTTAGGACATGGAGAGTCAACAACCCAAAAAGGGACTTTTGGGTACATGGCACCTGAGGTATATACAAAAAGGGATTATTCTCCGAGGTCCGATCTGTTCTCATTGAGTGTCGTGCTTTTTGAGCTCCTTCATCCAGGATTCAAGCAGCCCTTCACTTTGGGAGGGCATGGCAAAGAGGCTTTCGAAGAGATCAAGGACGCGGGTCATACACGGTCCAAGGTGGATGAATTGAGATGTGATGCCCGGTTGAAAGAGATAATCTGTGCTGGACTGAGCTTCGATCCTGACGAGCGGGGTTTTGCGAACCTTGCTGATTACCTCAACGCCCTTCAGGGCAAGACAGTGGTCAAGCCAATTTTCGACCAGTCGAATTATGAGGAGTTCGTTTCGGTGCATAAGCAGCTTATGGCTCTGATGAAGCGCAAGACGTTGTATTCTGACAAGAAATATGGTACTGCTTCGCTGGAGAATATTGATAAGATTTTCAACCTCTATACGAGGATGCAGGAGCTTGAGGCAATTGTCCGAAGCCAAGAAGGAGTCGAGACCAAGGGTGTTCTCATCCAGTCATTGGAATCAAGCATGCAGGATGCACGTGACAGGAAAGGCGTTGAAGCTGAGGAGCACAGGAAGGGGCTTTCATCAGTAATCAAATCATTGACTGTGTCCACACCAGACGCGAGAAAGCTCGCTATGGGCGTCTATGAGAGGATACTATGTTGGGGGCCTCCGTTATCGGTGGATGATGCAGTGAGGGATATTGGAAATGAAAGATATTCTCTCGAAGAGATACAGCGGGGTGAGCACAAGGCCGCTATCCCTTCAGAAATACTGGCCTTCCTTGAACAATGACCCTCGAAGACGAGCTTAGGAGGAGAATCGAAGATATTATACAGCAGGAGGCGGTGCAGGCTGAAGACTGTCCGGTCCGCCACGATGTGGATTATGCATCCCTGCTCGAGCGGGTCAACGGCATCGGCACGGCCGACAAACAGACCCAGTATGAGGTGCTGTCTGAGGTGATCGGGCTCGACCCGGACTTCGCCTACGGCCTGTACAAGATGGGCGACCTGTATGAGAAGAGCGGCATGCTCGACTGGGCGCTGCATTTCTATGGGAGAGCGGCAGATAATGACAAGGGCTATCTGCCGCACAAGGCCCGCGTACAGGCGAGGTCTGGCGACAGGGCAGGAGCCTTGGCTACCATAGATGATATCCAGGCCGGCTGGGACGAGGGTTACCATAAGTCGCTTGAGCTGGCGATGATATGCCACAAGCTGGGCATGCATGATGAGGCATTGCAGCACGTCGACAGGTCGCTTGCGCACTGGCCGGAGTACGAGGCCGGCTGGATCCACAAGGCAGACATCTTGGAGGCCACGGGTGAGCATAAATGGGCGATAGACAGCCTGGAGCGGTGCTCGCAGCTCAGGGGAGGCATGTCGTCATATTTCGCTGAGAGAATAAAGATGATAAGGGAGAGGATGTGAGATCATGGGAATCGATATGGATAGGATCCAAGAAATATCAGGGGGGATGTAACATGACAGAAGAAGGACCTTTAGAGGAAGAGCTTATACTGCGCTTATCAGAGCTGCTCATGACGGATCCGGACGAGCAAGCCGTCGCGAGTATGATGGAAGAGATCAACAGCACGCCGCTCGACACGGGACTGTACCTCAGGCTGGGAGACCTGCTGAGGGACAACTGCAAGATAGAGCAAGCCATAACCGAGTACAAGGCAGCTGCCAGGCTCCAACCAGATGATCCGGAGCCGCCGATCCGGCTGGGTGACCTATACACTGATGTCGAGGCTGGAGGCAAGGCCATGGCCGAGTACAGTAGGGTCATGGCGATGACTTCGGATCCCGGAGCGCTCCGCAGGATAGTGAGCGGTGTCTGTTTTTCTGGAGGAAATAATGATTATGAGAAGCTTTGGAAAAAATATCATAGCGGCAGTTTCGATTGGAATTTCCTCCATGGATTCATGAACTTGGAACAGGATCCTGGATTGGCGGGCGTATATTTCAATAAAGCGATAGATATCGATAAGAGCAGCCCCCTGGGGCATGTAGGCTTAGGTCTGTTCCAGGTGTGCAAAGAGAAGAAAGAAGATGCAGTGAAGAGCTTTAGGACAGCTATCGAATTGGATCCCCAGGATCCCTTAGCTCATTTATTCCTCGGATTGATGATGGAGGACACTTCAGGCCTTGAGCAGGCCATCGATCACTATCGCCAGGCAGTCTCTGTCAGGCCCTACTTATTCAGGGCGCAATTCCTGGTCGGTGAGGCTGAGAGGATGATGCGCAACCATGATGCGGCGCTCGAGGCCTATGAGAAGGCACTGAAGCTGAATCCTGAGCATCCGGAAGGCCACCTCTCGATCGGACTGCTATATCATACCATGCGCAACATGAACCTGGCTGAACATCACCTCAGGCT
Source organism: Nanobdellota archaeon (assembly GCA_018816705.1). Taxonomy (GTDB): domain Archaea; phylum Nanobdellota; class Nanobdellia; order Woesearchaeales; family JAHIVG01; genus JAHIVG01. Next base: position 12,024 of record JAHIVG010000016.1, on the reverse strand, counting down.
CGCAATCAAGCATGACAGAGAGTCAGCTGCGCCTCACTACCATCTCGGAAATATCCTTCATGAGTTGGGGAAGGACGGGGAGGCAGAAGAGGAATTCGGATGTGCATATTACAAAGAATCCAAGAATCCTAAAGCGAACTATCAGCGAGGCAGATTCCTGCGTGAGACTGACAATAAGGGAATGGGGCGGTTCTATTTGAATCAAGCGTTTGAACTGTGTAGTCCGGATAAAATACCCAGCAGGTATGTGCTGGCTTTGGCTCGAGCGCAGGAGGAGGATAGACTTTTTATACAAGACGCACTGCAGACATTCAAGAAGGGAGTCGAGGCGAACAGAAATGATTCGGGATTATTCTTCGCCTTCGGCAGCTACCTGGAGCGTCAGTCGGATTTCAACGGCGCTGCCCTGAAATACAGGCGGGCTGTCGAGCTCGACGGCAAGAACAAGCAATACGTTGAGGCCTTGCAGAGGGTGCTGAGGAGATGACGCTCGAGGATGAACTTATTCGGAAGGTCATGGAACTCATGGATGGCGACACCGGGAATGAGGCGATTTCCAGGGCCGTCGAGCATCACGATAGAGGCAGGCTGGAAGATGCTGTAAGAGAATACCGCAGGGGATTGAGGGAGGAGCCGGATAATGTCATCGCCAGGAATAACCTAGGCATAGCGTTAAGTAAGCTCGGCAGGCATGATGAGGCCATCAAGGAGTTCCAGGCGGCAATAAGGCTGGACCCGGAAGACGCGACGCTGCATTTCAATCTCGGGGATGACCTTGAGGGATGCGGACTGCGTGATGAGGCTATCGCAGAATATGAGATATCAATAAGGCTGGATCCAGGTTATGCCTCCCCGCATGCGAATCTGGCGAACCTGCTCGATGAGTCCTCAAGGTCTGATGAGGCTCTCAAGCATTACCAGAGGTATCTTGCGCTGGTACCAGATAGTCCTGGGGGCTATTATTGCTATGGGATGATACTGAAGAAGATGGGCAGGGTTGACGATGCCCTGAAAGCATACCAACGGGCTGTACGACTGGACCCCAAGAACCATTTTGCCCAGAACAATCTTGGGAAGCTGTTGAACGAGCGGGGTGAATCACGTGAGGCCATCAAGGCCTTCAGGGCTGCGGTGAAGGCGAGTCCCGGATATGTCCTCGGCCTGAACAATCTAGGGATTGCGTTGACGGATGCGAGGGAGCCAAAGGAAGCCGTCAAGTATCTCAAGAGGGCGGTCAGCATCGACAAGGGAGATGCTTTCTCTCACTTCAATCTCGCAAGGGCTTACCAAAACATGAAGAAGGCCAAGGATGCCGTGAAGCATTACCGCAAGGCCATCGAAATAGATGCTTCGGATGATTTTGCCTATTACAATCTCGGAGTGTGCCTTGAATACTTAAGGGACATCAGGGGGGCGAGGGAGGCATTCAGGAGGGCTGTCAATCTTCAGCCTTCAGACGAGCAATATCGTCACCGGTTGGCGAGGGTGATGGAGAGATGACGCTCGAGGACGATTTGAAGGATAAAGTAATGGAATTGATGGGTCAAGAATCCACAATACCGGAGTTCAGACAAGGGCTGGAGTATCATTATGCTGGAAGGTTGGATAAGGCAATAGAAAAATACCGAGGGGCACTTAAGTTTCACCCACATGACACGAGCATCCGCAATAACTTAGGGGCCGCCTTGAGGACATTAGGCAGGATTGAAGAGGCGATTGAAGAATTAGCCACTGTCACTCAAACTGATAAATATCACGCAGCTCCGAATAACAATCTTGCAAATGCTTATAGTGACCAGGGCAAATATTTTCTAGCCATTCAGTATTACAAAAAGGCAATAATGATTGATCCGAATTACGCATTATTCCATCACAATTTGGCTCTCGTCCAAGAGATGGATGGCAATGTAATAGAAGCCCTACACTCTTTTGAGAAAGCAGCCGAATTGGCACCTGGGAATGCTCGTTATAAAGCAAATCTCGAGAGGATACGAAATGAGATCGAAGGATAACAGACCGCTTGAGGACGACCCGAATCAGAGGCTGAGAGAGTTGGTGGGCCGATGACACAGAGACCGCTGGAGACGGACCTGGAAGAGAAGTTGAGGCAGCTGCTGGCTTCGGATCCGGACACGGAAGAGGTGAGAAGCCTAATAGAGGAGATTCACAGGCAGCCTCTCGACATGTCATTATACCTAAAGCTGGGCGATGTATTGAGAGACAACCTCAGGATCGAGGAGGCGCTGACTGAATACAGGGCTGCAGAGCGCTTGGAGCCGGGGGATGAAAGCCCTAAGCTGCGGCTGGCAGAGCTGTATTATGACCTGGATATGATGAAGGAGAGCCTTGGGCATTACAAGGAGGCTTGGGATATCATCGGCCCAAACTTGAATCATTCTAGGTTGTTGGCCATGGCTGGCATCTTAGAGAATGACAATCCAGAAGAGGCCATGCGCGGCATGTTTGGCAGGCTTCTGAGGAATCAGGATTATGATAATAATAACCTATACCATGGCCTGTTGAGATTGGATGCTGAGCCTGGATATGCGGTCCATATGCTGAAGAGGGCGGCCAGGGATACTGCATATTGCGATGCGGTCAGGCAGAATGCATGCTACTGGACGGGAATAGCCAGGATGAGGACAAATGATGCGGTCAGTGCGACCAAGAGCTTCATGGAGGCCCTCGAACTGGACGGGGATGACACCGATTCCCTATTAGGGCTTGCCTCAGCCGTATGGATCTCGTATAGCAATGAAGATGGGGCAGAGTATTACCGCCAGGCGGTCGCCAAGAGGCCTTTTGCCCTAAGGGTGCATATGAGGCTGGCTGAAGCAGAGAAGGCCTTGGGGAACCTTGAGGCATCGCTAGAAGGATATAAACAGGCTTTAAAGCTGAACCCGAAGAGTGCAGCTGTGCACATGGCGCTCGGACTGGTATACCAGGGATTATGCAGCACAGATATGGCAGTACACCATCTGAACCAGGCAGCGAGCCTTGACAAGGATGATAGTACCCCACATTATCATCTGGCACGCATCCTGCAGGGGAAAAGCAAGTTTGACGAGGCGGAGAAGGAATACAGGCTGGCCATTGAGAAGGATCCTGAGAATCCTGAGACATTCTTCCAGTTTGGATGGTTATACAATTTGAGAAAGGACCGGCAGTCTGCCCATGACATGTTCGGGAAGGCGGCCGAATTATGTCCTACCATGAGCAGGTATACATTGCAATTCGCCAAGGCACAGGAAGGTTTAGGATTCAAGGATGGTGCGAAAGAGACCTACCAGAAGACTGTTGACGCAAACCCCCTGGAACCAGAGGTGCACTTTGAGCTAGGATCTTTCCTCGAAAGGGTTTCTGACTTCGATGGAGCGACAAAGGCTTACAAGGAGGCGGTGATGCTTGACGAGATGGTGAAGCTTGAAAAAAGCAACAAGCAATATGCTGAAGCACTGCAGAAGGTGCTGAGAAGATGACCAAACCGATAGAGGATGACCTAAACGAGAGGATCAGGGGGATGATGAAGGAGGACAAGGCAGCCGGTCGGACACGGAAAGCCCCACCTGACATCGATATACCTGAGGAATTGCCACAGCTTAATGTCTCCAGGCGGCAAAAAAGGAAAAAACCTGAGCTTGCATTCGAGGTACGTTCTGTCCTCCCTTCTGATTCCAGCTACAGGTTCAAAGGTAGGATCCTGATCAAGACAGATGTCTACAAAGCCGATAGTAATCCATGGGTTAAAGAAGTATCGACATATAGCCCTTCACTCTATCCAGACATGGAGCAATTGATGGAACATCTCGAGAAGATCAAGGCTGAAGGCATTGACTTCTCAAGATTATCGAGCATGGACCGGTTTTCCAGGCAGGTTGATAGACCGATTGTTCGAGAATCTAGGGATGAAGTGAATGACTATTGGAAGGGACGCGTCGTCACGGACTTATATGAGCTGATAAAGAAGCAGGGCAAGGAGCTTGGGGGCAACTCAGCTGTCGTGATGTTCACAGATATTTATCCTTATGAATTCAGCATCAAAAGAGTTGACTCAAGAGGATACAGCTTCCAGGGGCAGGTGAATTATTTCCTGTACAAGAGAAAATGACAGACAAACCGATAGAGGATGACCTTGAAGGGAAGGTCAGGGAGATGATGTCAACACCGAGGATAGTCGGTATTGATCCGGAGGATCCCCTAGTACGTAAGATATTTGAGGATATAGAAAGGCGCAGGGAGAATTACCAAGTACTGACCTCCTCAATTGATAAGCTTCTTTTTTTTATTAAGGAAACAAATACATATAGACAAACCTGGGTCGTCAATGTTGACGGGTCTAGCTTGAGGAAATTATCATTTAATTACATCCCCCTGTCATGGTCGCCTGATGGAAACCGTTTATTATTAAGTTGCAATAAAATTTCGAAAAATACAAAGTTACCAACAATCGGCGAGGAAGACAGGTCAATACCTCCAAAGGATTTCTCTGGTGAAGATGAAATTATGTTCGAAGTCGGTTTGGACGGCAGAATATTCTTTATTTTTAGAGATAAAAATGGATTATTTTTTCCGACCTATTCTCCTGATGGGGAAAAAATTTATTATACAAGCTACTTCAATGGTAATTCGCTGATGGTGCTTAACAGGGTTGATATGACGACCCATCTCATAGCATCCGGATTGGGTTTGGATGATAAAGATTATCCTTCTGATTTCTCATTATCTCCAAGTGGCGAAAAGATCGTATTTTTCAAACAAAGGGGAGCAAAGAATAGAACGAATGACCTTGCATTGATAAACGCGGATGGTTCAGGATTACGCATATTAGACAGTGCATATCACTGCAGTGACCCAATTTTTCTTGATGATGTTCGTGTGCGGTATTGGCGAGAAATCATGGCCAACAAAATACGTTTCTGGTATACTAATTCAGAAGGATATGTTGTTTTTAGAATTGATAAGGGTGTGCCTAATAAGACTGTGAGGCAAAGGATTATTACTAAATCACCTGATGGTAAATATACGGTCAAAGAAAGTGATAAATATCTGACTATAAAAGGGGATAAGGAAATCATTCAATTTAAGAATTCTTATGATAATGGTAGTATATCATATATTTGGTCTCCGGATTCGACAAAATTTGTATTTACACGAGAGTCGTCTCAGGATTATCCACTAATATATATTTTTGACATTGTAACAAGACAGATACAAACAATTAAAGTGCTTCCTAATTATAAACGAACTAATATCGAATTCCTCCAATGGCAGCCAAGATGAAACACAGACCCATAGAGACGGACCTTGAAGCCAGGTTGAGGAGGCTAATGGAGGAAACACAGTTGAATGACCGATTGCGGGCATCAGGACCCTCTGAGCCTGGTCATGTGCCTGCATCCTTCAGGGAGCGACATAGGGACATCCTCAGGAGGCCGTTTCTGTATATCTTCACAGCGTTGTCATTGCTGGCTGGAGCAGTCGAATACAGGGATTCTTCCGGTTTCCAGGCCGTAAAGCACAAGATTATTGCGATGCAGTCCAGCCTTGACAGTGGCATAGACCGTCTTGTCTCGTCTTATGAAACTTATAAGGAGAACCGGGACGAAAAGAAAAGGGAGGGTGAAGCCAAGAAAAAATATGATGATAAGATAAGGGAAGGATGGGGTCTAGTACACAAGGGGCAATATAAGGCAGCCATTGAGAAGTTCAAGCTGGCAACGTATCACGATTTGAATAGGGCCGACGCATATCACGGCATGGGCTACGCATCGATTCAACTTGGCGATAATGAGAACAGCAGTTCTTATTATTATGCTGCGATCAAATACTACGAGAAGGCAATCGGCCTGGATCCAAAGCAAATTTATAAAAACAATCTTGATGTGGCTCGGAACAAACACGGTGCTATTGAAAGACAGCGGGTTTATGAAATGGAATGGGTTCAGTATTACTCGCGTGTAGACCATGAGGCATTTCTAATGATAAATAAACTCGGAGTGGGGCGTTCCACTCAGGATTATATCGATGCTCGTGAAAGGGCTTATAATCATATGAAATCTGCCATAAATAACGAGCATCCCCCTGACAAGGATTATTATGACTCCATGGAATCATTGCGAAATGAGATCAACAATTTAAAGAGACAGAAGCGTTAATCTTTTAAGCCTGACTTCTTACAGATGGTGAACCAAACCCTTTAAATATATCTTCTCATGATTCATTCCCATGAAAGCCTTCGTCGTCTATTCCACCTACCGCACAGTCAGGGACGGGTCCGGCAAGGAAACTGCGCAGGTGCATCTCTACGGCCGCATGGAGACCGGCGAGTCCTTCCAGAGCATAAGCGACTTCCGGCCGTACTTCTGGATAAAGAAGTCAGACCTGACGAAAGCCAAGAAGATAGACCAATTCGACACCGAAGACCCCGGCTTCAAGGACTTCTCCGGCAACGCGGTAATAAGAATCATCCTCAACACCCCGAACCAGGTGCCGAAGCTCAGGCAGCAGCTTGAAGACAAGGATATCAAGTGCTACGAAGCTGATGTCCGCTTCCCCTACCGCTTCATGATGGATAATGGCATCCTCGGATCGTGCGAGATCACAGGAAAATACGAGAAAGGCGATTATGTTGACAGGATTTACATCAACCCTGGGATCAGACCTGCACAATTCACCCCGAAACTGAAGATACTCAGCATTGACATTGAGACAGACCTTAAAGGAAAGACTCTCTTTGCGTTATCCATGCACACAGAGGGCTACTCTCACGTATTCATAATTTCCAACAAGAAGCTCAACAAGGCCACGAGCTTCAAGGACGAGAAACAGCTGTTAGAAGCCTTCACGGAGAAGGTGAAAGAGCTCGACCCTGACATCATCACAGGCTGGAACGTGATAGACTTCGACCTGTCGATACTGCAGTCATTGTACAGGAAACATGGATTGGACTTCTGGCTCGGGAGAGAACCGTCATCCTGCAAGCTGAGATTATCAGACAGTTTCTTCAAGGAATCATCAGTCAACTTCAATGGCAGGCAAGTATTGGACGGGATAGCCCTCCTGAAGAACTCGTTCATAAGATTAGAAGACTACAAGCTGGCGACTGCAGCCCAGACCTACCTGAAAGAGAAGAAACTGATAGAAGGGGATGACCGCTGGAAGGAGATAGAGAACGCATACAAGCAAGACCAGCAGCTCTTGGTGAATTACAACCTTAAAGACTCAATACTCGCATACGATGTATTGCAGGAATCAGGCGCCTTGGCACTCACAATCCAACGCAGCCTATTGGCCGGAATGCCTCTAGAAAGGGTATCAGCATCGATAGCTTCACTAGACTCTCTCTACATGAGAGAACTGAAGATGATCAAGGTGGTGGCGCCCTCAGTCCAGCACCAGGAAAAGGAGGCCCAGACAAGGGGCGGTTTTGTGATGACTTCAAAGCCGGGCATCTACAACAATATCCTCGTCCATGACTTCAAGAGCCTGTACCCGAGCATAATGAGGACCTTCAACATAGACCCATACTCATACCTGGGCCAGAACAGGAAAGGCAAGGACGTCGTCACCTTGGTCAACCACGCATCGTTCAGGAACCAGGACGGCATCCTTCCAAGGATAATCCAGCACTTATGGCAGCAACGCGACAAGGCGAAGAGAAAGAATGACCAGAACGCCAGCTTCGCCATAAAGATACTGATGAACAGCCTCTACGGCGTGCTAGCAAACCCGAACTGCAGGTTCTTCTCCAGCAATCTGGCGAATGCCATCACCCACTCTGGCCAGCACCTCATAAAGCTGACAGCAGAGAAGGTCAGGGAGATGGGCTATGAGGTGATCTATGGTGATACAGATTCCATCTTCACCGACCCGCAGGCAAAGAGCCTGGCTGAGGCCAAGAGGATTGGCAAGGAGATACAGGACAGCATCAACACTTTCTACGACAAGCACATCAAGGACAACTACAACAGGAAGAGCTTCATGGAGCTCGAGTTCGAAAAATGCTTCACAAAGTTCATGATGCCGACAGTCAGGCATTCCACTGTCGGTGCAAAGAAGCGCTATGCGGGCATTATTCTCAAGGACGGCGAGGAGAAGCTGGAGTTCACAGGCCTTGAGTTCGTCCGTTCAGACTGGACAGCCCTGGCAAAGAAGTTCCAGCTGGAATTGCTGGACAAGATCTTCCACGAGCAGGAGGTAACAAAGTTCATCAAGCGCTTCGTCGAGTCATTGAGGGCAGGGAAGTATGATGACCTGGTGATATACAAGAAATCCATCCGCAAGAAGCTGGCTGAGTACACCAAGACCACGCCGCCGCACGTGAAAGCAGCGAGGAAGCTCGAGGCGGCAGGCAAGACCTTGAAATCCTCAAGGATATTATACATCATGACTGCTGACGGCCCGGAGCCCATCGAGCTCAAGCCCAAGCGCATAGATTATGACCACTATATCGAGAAGCAGCTCAAGCCCATCGCAGACGCTGTCTTATCATTCTACGACGCGAGTTTCGAGGACATCATGAAAGGCTCCAAGCAGAAGACGCTGTTCGGGTTCTAATCAATCACCCCATACTCAACGACCCGTTCGGCGTGCGCCTCGATTATCTTGGCCAGGCTGTAGTCGAGCTGGTCGTGTTCCATGATGACCTGGGGGATCTTGTGCTTCTTTATGAACTCCCTGAATGTGAACAGGAACAGCCCGATCTCGTCGAAGTTCTGGTATTCCTCCAGCTCGTGCATGCTGTGGAAGAATATCACTGTGTTCCTGAACCGCGCTTCCTTCAGGAAGAGGAAGGTATAGACCTGGATGTCGACGAAGTATTCAGGCCGATATATGTTTATGAGCTTCGAGACAGGCGCGCTGCCCCTACCTAGCGTGATGGACACGCAATCGATGATATGTATCCTGGACGGCTTAACTCCCCTGCTGAGCAGACCGTCCACGATGTCCCTTATGTTGGTGTCAAAGGTGATTATGATGACATCCATGCTCTTCAAGAACTTTGCCAGGACCTCTATGCAATCCTTGTGGTAATCTGAGAATCCGGTCCTTATAAGGACCCTTTCGCCCTCTTTCAGCGATATCTCTTTCATCACTTCTTTCCGAAAAGCTTTCCGAAGAAGCCCTTGACGCCGTTCCACATACTGCCGAACCTTGTGGTCTTCTTCACCGGTTCCTTGGGCGGTGCAGGCTCTTTCTTCTCGACCTGTTCTTCCTTCTTGTTTGCTTCTTGCTGTTTCTTGGCCTCCTCCGCAGCGATTATCTCAGCAGGAGTCGGAGGCAGCTTCACATTGAAGCTGCTGACCTTCTGGATCCTGAACTTGTCATGGCCCTTGACATATGTCACCCCAGTCGTCACAGTCGCATTCGGGGTCTCATTAGTCGACATGACCTTATACAGGTATGCGCTTTCCTTCTTGTCCTTCTCCAGCCTCGGTATCCTCCTGAAGGTGTTTCCGTAGGTCTTGTGAAGGCCTTCTATGTTGTCCTCGATCTTTATGTCGTCCAGCCTTCCCATGCCGACGTTCTTGACCTCGACCTTGATCGTCGCGACCTGCGAAGAATTCAGGATCTTCGGCACTGTATGGAATATCTGCAGGTCATGGGTGAAAGGTATAGGCTTTATGGTGAGCGTGGCGTTCTGGCTGATCTTCCTCCAGGTGTGGTACTGGTCCCTGTAATTCACCTCAAGGTTCACCCTGTACATGTAGTTGCTGTCCACGTAGGGAGTCTTGAACTCGTAGAAGAATATCTCCTCGTCCTGCTTCGGGATCATGAAGTCGAAATGGCCCTCGACCGTGTCGAAGAAGTTGCTCTTGATGGTGTAGTCGATGTCGTGATAGGTCACCATAGGGTCAGGATTATACATTATTATCATGATGTTGGACTCATCGCCTCCCTGGACCGTGTTCTTCTTGAGCTTCCACCTCATGGTGGGCTTAAGGGCCTGGGAAGTGCCTTGTATGGTGAACTTGCCGTTCTTCTTGAAGGTCCTGCCCCTGTATTCGTACTCTAGCTCGTAGGGGAAGTCATGTTTCCCAGTCTTCTTGGGTGTGACCTTGAACGTATAGGTCAAGGTCTTCGTCGGCAGTACCGTGCCGTAGGCGACATAATATTCTCCCTTCCTGGTGAGGTCCTGCACAGATGTCGTCTTCACGTCTTCGGGCACTTGGATGTTGAACTTGGTAATCTCCACTTTTTCCTTCTGGTCCTTGTTCTGTAGCTTCACTGTGAGTGTGCCCTGGGTGCCAACGCTTATCTTCTCTGGCTGCGTCGTGAATGACAGTATGACGCTGTTCTCAGGGGTTATGACAAGGTTTGGGCTGTCCTTCTTCTTCTGGAAGCTGCCGTAGGTGTAGTTCATCTTGCCGACCAGTGTGCTCTTGTTCTGGTGGATGGCCCTTAGCCTGATCTCGAACTTCTCATCCTGTCCGACCGCCAGGCCGCCGTGCATCTTTATGATGTTGCCATCCTGGTCAGCATATCTTACCGATAGTATCTCAAACTTATTGGTCGGGATCGCCAGCTTGTAGTCGAAGTTGTTCACATCCTTGGTGCCGGTGTTCTTCATGGTGCCAGTGATCGTTATCTCCTGGTTCATGACGGGATTGTTCTGGGATGACTTGAGGGTCATCGTGATGGTCGGCTCCCTCTTGTTGATGATGACGTGCAGCTGTGGGATGTCTATGTTCAGAACGTAGTCCCGCTTGCCTTCCTTTGTGCCTGCAAACTTGTATTCGTAGTAGTCAGTGTAGGCTGTCTCGTTTATCTCGATCATGACTTGCTCGCTCTCGCTGTTGATATAGAGCTGCCTCCCTGTCGCGTCGAGCTGGAAGGTGTAGACCACGCCGTCCTTCTGCACGTAGTCGCCTGAGTATACCCACTTGTCGAGTACTGAGCCGAAAGCGCTAGGAAGAAGTGCCAGAAACAGCAGTACCAACAGCAGCCTCTTTTTCATATAAGGCTCTTTCAGAAGCGTCATTTATAAATTTTGCCCCTTAGATGGCTTAGTAGAAAGTAGTGCTTGATTTTGGCTCCTATGTTGTAGGAGATGAGTCGTGCGTATACTTCGGCGCGCTGTGCGCGCCATGAGCGTGCGCGTAAGTGCACGCCGTAGAGCCTTTTGACGGCGCTTATGAGGCTTTCAACGATGTTTCTTTGCCAGTACAGGGCGTGATCAAAGCAGTCTCTAAGCTGTTTTCTATAGCGACCTCTTTTACAACCTTTGCGTGTGGGAGCTATGCTCCACACACCGTGGTCTCGGAGCCACTCATGCAGGGGCTCTGAGTCAAAGCCCTTGTCCATCAGGACAAGGTCAACGCTGTTCGGGCAGCGCCCGAACAGGTATGGCACGTCACACTTCTCACCACGAGGAGTGGCGCGGACACGCCACGCAAGAAATTTGCGTCGCTCAACATCCACAAGAAGCACTCCCTGCACGGGCCGGCTGACTCGGCCTTCTGCGCCGATACGGCGCAGGTAGTGCTGGCTTGGGTTGCTCCGAGCCAGCGTGGTGCCATCAATCGCTGCTATCTCGCACGGCTCGTCTTCCACGCTCACGTCGGCAAGCGCGTCCCAAACCCAAAAAGGCCACTTGGCAATGGCCTTTTGCCACGTCGTCCAATGACGACGTTCATGGTGGTAGTCCACCATGAAGTTGGCAGCGCGCCGATAGCTCGGCGCATGGTTGGTGTATTCTAAGTATGCGAGGTACGTTTTCCAAGCCGGCGTGCGTTTCGGACCTTTCCGGTTAAAGAAGTCAGGAAGCCCTGCCTGCTTCCACAAATGGTAAGCTTTATCTTTCAGTGTTAGTCTCTTTTTCATGGTGGGGGAAGCCTCCCCACCCCTCATGGCAGCCCAGAGGGCTGCCAGAGGTTATAATTCTTTCTTACTTTCTACAGAGCCGAACATTTAATAACCTTTATATACAAAGGCCATTCTTATTGATCTATGAAACAAACATTCATCATCACAATAACCATTGCATTGTTGGTCTTACAGGCAGTATCAGCGGATATCCTTCCT
>JAHIVG010000001.1 GCA_018816705.1 Nanobdellota archaeon | reverse complement strand
CATCCACAAAGCTGTCAACGAATTTGAACCCACGAAACCAATACAAATCCTTAAGCCGAAATCTGCCGCTAGAAGCTCTCATACAAACAAATACAGCATAATTAGCATATTAAACTATCAGAACATTCCGAGAAGAACCTAAGATAAATAATCGAAAATATTATAAACCAACACTACAAATATTCATCTAGAGGTGATATCATGCATATGTGCAAGAAATGCGGAATGCTGTTTTCTCTGTTGCTGCTGATACTAGGTGTGCTGTTCCTGCTCCAGGACTTGGAGATATGGGCCTTCTGGAACATCAGCTGGTACACAGGACTGTTCCTGCTGTTGGGGATCTCTCATATCGGTTCCGGCTACTGCAAGGACTGCAAGAAGAAAAAGTGATTTTTTCTTATTTATTCATAATTTTACCACTTTGTAAGAGTTATCAACAAAACCCTTAAATATTATCAGTCAATCCCTGCTTTCATGGGAGAAAAATCCTCTTGGGATGAGCTCTATCAGAACAGGGCTGCTGTTCTGAAAGAGGTATATGATTCATCTTCGACAGCACGAAAGTCTGAGATACTTGGAGGCATGGAGGAACTTGCCAAAAAGGGACCCAATGACACCAGAAAAGAACCCAGGGAAATAAAAACTACTCCTTTGGCTAGGGAACCTTCTGACAAAGGCTATATGAATGCAGACGATTATCTTGAAAGGCTGGATGAAGAGACAGTCCGTGGTATAAGGATGATTTTCACCGAGCCCGAGTTCCAACAGGTTGAACGCATAATCTCGAAGCATAGGAAGAAAGACATTGCTGATGAAACCGGTGTGAGCTTATGTACGGTGTCCGGCTATTTTATCGGGATGAAAAACGGTGCTGATTACGATAGACATACTCTAGCAAAGGCAGTCCTGGCCCATTGGCTCCTGAATCAGGGATACAGGGCATGAGGTTTTTGGAGAACGATGGCAGAGAGCAATTATGAAGCAGAAAGGAAGCAGATACTAGATTCACTGTTGAATTCAGGCAAGATAGGCAGGAAGAGCATACCTATGATCGCATAAGATACTGGGCTGGATGAGAAAACAGTCAAGGCATACATGAAAAACCTCCAAGAGACCGTTGAAGCTGGAGAGTTCGGCGGCCACATCATGTACAGGATCAGGCAAGGGTACAGGGAGCAGCTGCTTCAGGAGGAGCAGCAGCCTTGACTAAGGTTTTCTGCGTTAAGAAAAAGTATATTTGTAACTTAATAGTGGACATAAAATCGAAAGACATTTAAAGTACCATTTTACTCTCAAGTCTTGAAGATTAAAATGAATGTCCAAGATCAAGCTGCATCATTGAGAGCTGATTATCTGTTCTATTGCTATAGAGCACAGGTTTTCAAAAATTCTCATGATGGTGAGGGATTCAGAGATCCTAACTATAAAAGCAATTTAGAAGCACAAGTATTAGGAGAACAATATGAAGAACTTGTGCAAAGAGCAAGTGCATTAGAAGAACATGAACTAACTGGAAAAAGTATCTTTTCGCGAGATTATTGGCAAGTGCTGGGTTATAATCAAATATAAACTTTCTTTTCTTATTATCTTAAGAGCGGTAACTTCTTAGAAATGCCATTTTTTATATACTATCATGTCAATCATGCGCATATGCCGACCATCCTCGACTGCTACACAGACGAACCGTCTGGTCTCGGAGTCCCGCCTTACTTAGGGGTCTATCCGCGTTACGTATACGGCCGGCTGGTGTATGACAAGCCCAAATACCTCACCATAGATGATCTAAGGAACACCCAGCCCAGGAAACAGCTGAAGCACAAGACTGACATCGCTGTCAAGAACCTCACTAGGAGCCAAGAGGAGACCCTGAAAATCCTTGATGAGACCCGTACTCTTTACATCATTGCGGGCGTGCACACACCAGGCAAGTATCTTAGCGCCATCCCAGGCAGCTTGGGTGAACTGAATCGTTTGCTGTCGACCCTGAAATGCGAAAAGGTCCTTGTCGGCCCAGCTGCCAAAGGCACGCAGCTGCACGGCGGGAAGAGGCCTGAGACAGGCCTTGAGCTGTTCGACAGGGTAGAATCCGTCGAAGAGAACTACACCAAGATCAACAACTACGCCGTGGACGGCGCCCGGGTCGCCAAGCAGATACCTTATCCTGTCATCGCAGAGATCGAGACAGGCCGTGGTTGCCCCAGGCGTGAGCACTGCTCCTTCTGCATGGAAGGCATGAAGAGACTCGAGCACCGCGATTCAAGAGAGATCCTCAACGAGCTCGGTGCCTTGAAGGAGCACGGCATCCAGAACATCCGTTTCGGCAGGCAGAGCTGCTTCTACAGCTACAAGGGCTGCAGGCCGAATGAGACAGAGAAGCTCCTCAAGGGCGCATCAAGGCTCGGCTTCAAGGTCATCCATATCGACAATGCCAACCCGGCGATCGTCGACACCTCGAAAGGGGAGAGGATAACCGAGCTCATAGTCGAGTACTGCACCCCTGGCAACGTGGCCGCTTTCGGCGTGGAGAGCTTTGACGAGAACGTGCAGATCGATAACTGCCTGAACACCGACAGCAATACGGTATTCGAGGCGGTGAAGCAGATCAACAGGCTTGGCGGAGAAAGAGGGGACAACGGCATGCCGAAGTTCCTGCCTGGCATAAACATCCTGCATGGACTGCGCGGCGAGACTAAGAAGACGCATGATGAGAACATGAAATGGCTGAAGAAGATGCTTGACGAGGACCTGATGCTGCGGCGGATCAACATAAGGCAGGTAGTGAGATTCCCAGGCACTCCTTTGGGAGACAATCCTCCCAAGCTGAAGACAAGACGATATTATTACAGCTGGCGCAGGCAGATAAGGACTGAGATCGACCATGAGATGCTGAAAAGGGTGGCACCGGTGGGCACGATCATCAGAGACGTGCGCATGGAAGTCAAGGACGGCAAGAACACCTTCGGCCGGCAGTTCGGCTCATACCCTCTTATCGCCGGAGTGAAACAGGAACTGGAACTTGGCAAGCCTTACAGCCTAGAGGTCACTGGTCATATGCTGCGGTCTTTGGTCTGTCAGCCCTGTAATCCCTGATCTTCTCTTCCAGGCTTCTCATTATCGTCCCTAAGATATCGCAGAATGGCTCTACCCTAGGATCTCCCTTTGTGATATGGTTCCAAGAATCTGTGGTGGGTACCTTAATGTCGACATCAATCTCTCTTACTTCTGATTCCAGGTGTGCGCCGTTCTCATGTATAGTGAACTTGATGCACCAATCATACCAAAAGTCATCATATCCGTTACGCAGTGGTTTATCGGTGTTCTTAGAGGCAAAACGGTATTTGGCCCATGCCAGGGCCTTCTTGCCCAACGTTGTCGGCCAGCGATATGTCTTGATCAGCTTCGTATAGATTGCGTCCGGCTCACTCACATCCTTTATGACATACCCACAGTGGTGGATAGTGTATGATGGATCATCCCCGCAGAAGTCCCGGATGCTTCCCTGAGCATCGCATCCAGTTTGCTCACCTTCACTTGGCACGGTAGTGGTGTGCTCATGAATCCTGCAGGTGATAATAAGGTTGTTTTAAAGTTTTGTTATTAGAGGCCGCGTAGAAATCCGATAGAATGAAATTCTTTTTGATCCGGTTAAGCGGCTGATTTCTATATGAGCGTGACCATGTTGACTTTCGCGAGGATCAAAAAGAACCAGGATTTCTATGCGGCCTTATTAGATAATATTAGTAAGGTTTAATAATGAACACTGGACTACCCCTTTTATGGTCGGGGGATATTGCTTTTGCATAACAAGGCTAGGATATGTTGAATCATATTACTGGCTACAATATAGGACACCTGTCAGCAGAGGAGTTTTGATAGCTGATGGCCAGGACGAATTGGCAGATAGTATCTCTAAGAAGATCAGCGAAAATTATGATGGCATAGAGGTCTTCCTGAACACCAATGGAGGCAAGGCACTGAAGATTTCAAGAGGCTCTATATGTAAGCCATCAATTGTGGCCCTTGAACATGATGAGCTGGAAGAGATAGGCAGGATAGTGGCAGGCAGGCACCCGGCAGCGGAAGTCAAGGTATTAGGACTGGATGGATGATTATCACAGATTGGCCTTGTTCTACACTTAGGCGGATGCTTAGGCCATTTTCAATGAAAAACAATAAATATTACCTCTCCTTCCCCACCTGCTATGGGGGGTCAATATAACCTGAATGTATATCAAAGAAAAGATGATCCGGATCGCTATACGGTAGCGTTCAAAATTGAGGGTACTTCAGGGGCTGGATTCGTTCTTTGCACTGAAGAAAATTTCCCCCAAGAAATTGCTAAAGATGTGAAGGATAAGTTTAGAAGAGCTAAAGGAAACCATGATGGCGAATTCTTACTGAAAAGCGAGCCAGCAACTGATCTTGGACGAGAATTAGGGCACCAAATGTCCCAAGAAGACCTAGATAGAGTTGCTATTGAATTGAAACGTGTGATGCCTGGAATAAAGCTTACTATGACAGCCGATTGATTTATCTGGCCGGTTCTGTCCTAAATCTGATGAATCATTGGAGCTGGCTGTCGCCTCATCTTTTTTCCCGCCTCGTGTTGGCAGGGCGGGAAAAAAGGAATCGTCCGCAATCCGTTTAGGTAAAGCGAGATTCAGGACAGAGCGTATCTGGCCGAAACCTTTTTAAACGCATTAGGAACACTTCTGCTCGAGCCCCGGTAGCTTAGCGGTAGAGCGTGCGGCTGTTAAGCTATGGCAGCCACCGCAAGTTCTCGTAATGAGAACCGGTATAGGTCACCAGTTCGATTCTGGTCCGGGGCGTATTTTCCTTTGGGGGTTGAAGGTGTATCAGGCTGAATACGGGAAGAACCGTCATATCATCCAGGCTACGAATAATATTCTAAAGACATTCATGAACCTATTGTATGACATAAATTACCATGATACAGATAGGCTAGAGCCATACGCAGAAAAGGGATTTATTCTCCTCCCCAAGCACCAGCACCTGTTCGACATCCCCCTTGAGGACCGGCTTCTGATGGATTACTTCGGAAGGCAAGGGAATTTCATCATGAAGAGCTCCCTGCCGAAGTTTCTTGAGAGATACTATGGAGGCATCAGGATAACAAGGATGGCCGAGTTCAGGGCCATGAGGAGGAAGAAAGAGCTCGACGAGATTGAAGCTGCGAAAGAGCAGAACAAGGCTGCAGACCAGCATGTGATGGACCTCGTTGCTAGTGACGAGATAGTCATATGCCACGTAGAGGGTACGAGAAGCTATCGACAGCCATCGAGGATATCAGATGCCACATTGTTGTACCTTCTCAGCCTCCAGAAACGGCTTGAGAGGCAGCTTACTTTCATACCCTTGGACATCGAGTATGGCAAGGATTTGTGGAAAGGTTTTGTCAGGGCTGGCACATCGATAGATATCAGCGTGGGCCTTCCGATCCAGGTCCCTGACGGCGGTAAAGACCTGCTGTCAGAGCATCTCAGGAATGAGATCGGGCTGCTTGAGTGAACGTTAAATTTAAATAGTAGTTTATCATAAGCTTTTTCATGGGAATGAAGAAGTGCAATTTTTGCGAAAACCGGGTGCCGAAAGGCGGCCAGTGCAACACCTGCGGATTCGTCGACAACGTGCAGCGCATGCCGACTCCGGAGGAGTTCGAGAGGGCCCGGAAAGTCAACGACGAGCACGACTACGACCACTTCAAGAGCATCGACCTTCTGCTTGATAAGTGAATTGCATAAACGTTAAATAGCATGTGGCTTTACCCCTTTCTATGTTAAAGCCGCGCTTCGGGGAAAGGGAAGCTAGTTATAGGGATATGCAGCGTGAGAAGGCATTTAAGAAGCCACCTGAGAAGTAGTCAAGGACATAAGTAACGCATAAAGTTTTGTGTAAAAAAATGTTCATCCCAAAATGTTTCTAGTGCGTCTTGCATGTCATCGATTTTTTGGAAGTATTGTGATTTTGTCACAGCATTTTTTGTGACCTTCCAGCAAGT
>JAHIVG010000015.1 GCA_018816705.1 Nanobdellota archaeon | reverse complement strand
TAGCCCCGCCAGGGCTAAGACATTTTCTGTTAAAAAGAGGGGCTTTTTGATGGCAAAGGTTATATTTTTGATGAAAGTCTCATTATGAATACATAAGAAACTAAGCCAGCAATCAGGATAAATGAGATAATCACAAGTAAAGTCGCACTATTCTGATTTTCTTCTGAATTATTTTGAGGGTTTAATGATTTATATCCAGCTTGAGTTGAAAGTATTCTTTTCATCACCAAAGGACTACCGCCCTCACCCGATGATCTAAAAGGTGTGGAAGAAACAATAAAATTATCAGCTCCAATACGCTTTAAATATTTATTTGTTCCAGGTATTGCAACATATTCTCCCTGATTTAAATCAAAATCAATTGGATTTACCATATCGGTCATTGTGAAATATTTAACAGGCACATAAGGATAGTGTTTACGTATACTATATCTTAAGTCTCCATCATCATACCAAACCATGGGTACGGCAGCATATTCTCCAAATTCATTACATATTGTATTATCTAATATTCTTGTATGGATACAGACTTTCCTGTCTCCAGCAATTTCACAATCTAAATTAGAATCATGATAGTCTGCTCCACCACCATATTCATGCATAACACTATTTCTCAAATCAAATGTATTTGTATCAAGATATGTTGGAAGACTTACAGTCATTGTTGTTATTATATTTTCGCCTATTAAGTATGCGTCTTTATCAGAAGTTGTTGAAATGAAATCAAAGATATTATCAGCTGTAAATCCAAGTTCATCAGTTAGTGTTATGTCAACATCAGGTATTGCAATATTTTGCATTACAACATAATCCCCTATCTGTTCCACGTCATCTCCGTTAACCATCCTGAAAAAATAACAGTATTGGTATGGTATTCCATTCTCATCAACCGCTAACTGTCCCGATAAGCAGCTACCATCTATGTTGAACGAGGGTACATATGGCTCAAACGTATCAATAACACATTCAGCTAATGTTGCTTCTGCCCCGCCTGGTTTTTGTACAATATCTGAAGCATCAACATCTTCAATGTATATAGGTTCAAAACCAGCTTCATAAGGATCTCCAGGAAGTTCAAAATAATATGCCATACAAATATCTTGGTTCAATGTTACATCGAGGGGCAAGGATCTTGGATATTCCCCTTCTTCTGGATTTAAATCATGAAAATAATAGCCTGGATAAAATATAGTACCAAAATATACTATTTCTGATTGTTGTTGTGACCCATCAAAATAAACCAATTCAACTTGATGAAAAGCCCTTTTATCTGTTTCTTCAAAAATAAAGGAAAAGGAGCATAAATAATCATTTCCATTAGGTTGGCAAATTGAAGAATCTAAATTATGAGTTTCTAATAAGTCATTATATAACGTTTCACTACCTTCAACTACTTTGGCTCTTTTAACTTCTACATAAGCATTAAAATCTGATATATCTCCCTGAAAATCGAAGTTGCCAGATATTTCTACAGGTTTATCTACTAAATAAAAATCTTGGTTGGTGTTAATGTCAGCAAATGCTGATCCGACTGTTATGAGAAACAGAAATAGTAATATCATGAATTTCATGAAAATAATTCAATTTTACTTGTTTATAAATGTTTTGTTATTCTTGGGGGAATGACCAGAAATCTCAGTGTAAGAAGCCGAATTTGGTATAACGCAAGAAAAATAGAAAGTAATAGCCCCACCAGGGTGGTATGTTTGCGTGATCAGGGAGGACTCCTAAAACCCATATTTCTTATGGGCTGCATCAATAGGTAAAATTTCAAGGACTCTTACAATCTTATGTTTCTCATCGATGATATATAATGCGGTGTATGATCTTCCTATATGCAGCCGATACACCTCTTCGCCTGCAACGTGGAGTCTTTCTTTGTCACCAATCCCCCTCCCGGGATATGGATTAGAGAGTTTCTGAAGATTTCTCTTGCAGATATTCTTGCTTTTATTATCCAATGACCTAAGGAAATCAATACCCTCGTCTGAGAGAAATACTTCATAAGACATTTACAAATCCTTTAGCTTATGCCAGTTGCCTTCTCCTTTTCGCGCAGAAATAGCATAGAGTGCTAATTCTTTCCTATTGTAAGCCTGCATCATTTCACCAAGCAACTCGTCATAAGTTTGACCAGCTTGTTTTATACGTCCAAGTTGTTTCCATCTTACTTCTGAGATTGGGATCCGTTTTGTCATCATTTGTGTCATATGTGCAATAGTTAACATATGTGCATTTATATAAGTTTCGGTTATTGTATAAAAAGATAGCCCCGCCAGGACAGACTCACTTTGTTCGTAGCCCTGACGTGGCTATTCGCTCATGGCCTGGTCAGAATCCGTCGAATCCCATTGACTTCAGCGCGCCCCTTATCTTTTCTATTGTCTTTTCCTGGTCCTTCTTCTCTGACATGCGGATGAACTTTATGAGCAGAGACGCGAGTTCATCTTCAGTCCCGAACTTCAGTATGCGGCCATCAGTGATGAAATAGAAACGGAACTTGCCGTACTTCAGCTCTTTGATGACGATCTCAGCGACATGGCCCAGGGCCTTGCCCTTATGGGGCTGGGACTCCAAGGACTTCATCTTGAGGAGGATATCCTCAGAAGAGGCCTGGAATCTCTTGAACACTTCCTCCTTCAAAGAAGAGGTTATGATGACTTTGGCCATTTTTTTCTCGCTTCTTTCAATGCCTCGTCGATGCTGACCGAATCAGACTCATCATAAAGATAGCCCAGCAGCAGGTTTTTCCTCGTCAGCTCATACATCCTGTTGATGACGTCCTCATAAGAGTCTCCCGCTCTTCCGAGGTTCCTGATCTTTTCTCTCAGCTCAGTGGATATGGATATTGTGGTTGTCATGGAATCTATAAATCTCATGGACTTTATATATCTTTCGGTCGAGTGGTGTGATGATTAAGCGATTAGGATGACTCAAGAAGACAATAGCCCCGCCAGGACTTTCGAACCGATATGGTTACTCGAACCTGGGTCTTCACCTTTCATCAACGTCAGTCTCCAAAGGGTGAAATGATTGGCCGCTACACCACGGGGCTATGCTGTGTTTGAGGCAAACTCCAGCTTTTAAATCTTTCGTGGACTTATGAGAAATTGAGGACGTTAATGTTTCTGAGCTTCAGGCGAGCCTTTCATCCAGAGAAAGAAATACATTCCATCATGGTTGTCATTGCACCAATAATCAGCATCCCATCCCAACTCATCCAGAGCATCATACACCATCCGGGTGTTCTGCTCGCTTATATCTGCGAGGTTACACCATTCTTTCTCATAGAATTCCCTGTTGGGCATCTTCAGACTGACAGGTTTCTGGCCTTTTTCAGACGCTCTGATAATTGCTTCGGCCACTTGGTCTGCGATTAAATCCTCTATCGTGCCGGTGCTCTCCAGCTCTAATATGATGTAATCTTCTTCTTTAAAATTGGGGAAGAACATTTCAGGTAACTCTTCTCTCTGAGGGATTTCCATGTGGTAATCGGAAGAGGAGCTAAGTTTTAATATTTTATTATAAAGTACCCACTCCAGAAGAAAAACACTTTTATATCACCTCAGATTTCCCTTGTATCTGAGATGTTGGAGGGGGACAGAAAAAAGGTGCTTGACCGTTGCCTGAGAGACCTACGTGGCGCTTTTCCTGAGTACGTCTACCAGCCGAGCTTGAAATCATTAGAGCTTCTTTTCGAAAACTTCGACCTAAAATCATGGGAGGCTGCGCAGAGAAGAGGAGAGGTTCCAACCATCCATTCAGGGATGGTGCCGTCGATGTTCAGCGAGACCCCTTACTATCTCGCCTGCGGCTCCCGTGGCCGTGCAAGAGACATCCTGTCCGACCACAGCAAGGACATTGTCCAGACCATCCCGCCGAATTATGATGACATGCGTTCTGCCCTGTACGGAATCTATAAGGACCGGTTCAAAGGCCAGGAATTTAATGTCGGTGTCCTGACGACCAAGGAGGGGCCGTCTGCTGTTGAGATATTCTTAGGCATGGATTTCCTTTCGGTCGCACCGGATAATTTCACCATGGTCAGGCCTGGCACTGCCGGCACCATGCAGAAATACATCGGGTGTGGGTCAAAGACAATTGCCACAGCGGCTTTGAGGGCTGAAGGGGTCTCGGACAAATATGTGGAATCAGACTACGTAGCAGTCGCCACCCCTCTTGTTGTAGCATTCCTCGAGCTGGCTGCAGAGCGCCTCGGTTATGATACCAAGACAGGCCCGAAGATAACCAAGGACAGCCTCCAGTGGGAGATATGCAACACGCCGAAAAGAGAATCAGCCAGGATTGCTCAGAAGCTTGCCAGAGATGCAGGGATCCTGGTCTCGTCCATGGAGCTCTCGATGATTTGCATCCTGGCAGACCTTTATTCCCAGAACAAGATCCATCCAGGCAAGGATCCCAGGGAGGTCCGTGTCGGTGGTATCTACGCGGTCGTCAATGACCCTCCGGATTGTGAAGGAGAATCCTTGTTCACACCTGACCTGAAGGCGATTGAGCAAGTCGAACGCGATATAGAGCTTATCTCGCAGGAGAGCATGAGGATAGCTTTCGCTTATGACCACGGTCTCCTTAGCAGGGATCAGATGTCCAGGCTGGATCAGCGGGCAAAAGAGGTCGACTCAGAACTCAAGAGATCATTGCCCATGCTGAGGGATACCCAGAGACAGATCAGACAGACATACGGAGCGATATGAAATGGAACAACTGAAAGAACTCTATGAAGAAGAGCGTGCCAAGCTGTACGGGATTACAGGAAGCCACCCCGGAATAGAGAGGTATGTCGTCACCACGCCCGAGACGAGGGAGATCTGCACCGACGCGCTCCTCTACGGCGAGCCCTACACGCGGCGACTACAGGCAGGCCTCACCAAGGCGTTAACCCTCCTATCCAAGCATTACCAGAAGACGCATCAGCAGCGGTTCCTCGACGGCATACCTGACAGCAGGATAAACATCCTCAACATCCTCACCGGCAGCGAGGCCTGGCGCATAAAGGAAGCGCTATCCGAGGCCTATGACCGCCACTGCCCCAAGGAATCCCATATCTGGTCCAAGAGGTATAAGGATGGGGATGGTGAGTGGGATATTGAGATCTACAAGGACAAGATAATAGCCGGCAAGGGAGATGTCCTCCATGTGGGAGATATAGTCGCCAGCGGGATAACGCTTGAAAAACTGATGCCTTTCATCCTCCAGCGCTATGATAAAGCAGGAGCAGACATCGAGAGTTTCGTTCTTTTCACCATCGGCGGTGATCAGGCTGAGAGAGTCTTCGAGAAATACATGGATCAATTCAAGGAACGCAATCCCGATTTCACTGCGAAAGTGATTTACTTGGAAGGTCGCTTCACCATCGCAGAAGGGGATAGGAAGATTGAAGTCAACGGCACCGAGCTAGATTATCTGACAGAGGGCACAGACCTGCTCCTTCCGGGAGCACTGGTTGCCCCTGAGCTATTGCTCGAGGATTACCAGGACTTAATCTTCTCCCTGGAGAAGTGCCGCGCATACTACGGAAGCAGGAGGCATGCCCGCCCCGTGGAACATCTTGTAGAGCTGAAGGAGGCCTGGCTCGCCATGAGGGGACGGGCTTACGGGGGCCTTGACATGTACGGTGCGCTTGAGGAGAAGTCATTGTTCCCTCCGGAGATATCACCTGCAGAATTCATCAGCATCGCCGGCGGGATGTGGCCTGACTCTGACACAGGACAGCTCTGGCGCCTGCACCAGGACCGCTTCGACAACGCCTCTAACAATCCAGGGGACCTTGTCAAGATGTGCGACATGCGCCTGGAAACCATCGCCGAGCACCTGAGCAGGGTTTAGGCAGCGATGGCCGGCAACAGCATTGGCACGACAGGTTTCTTTTCGAGGCGATGACAATGCCGCCGCCGAGAAAAAAGGATATATTTATAAAGGGAACGAAACCCCCCACTACCATCAATAGGTGCGCCGGTCTCGGCTTGCGCATGCTGGAGACGAGTTCTCCGGAGGAAATACGATGGCAAGGATGCATTCAAGAAAGAAAGGTACGTCTGGCAGTAAGTTCCCGGTCTTGAAGAAGGTCCCGGGCTGGATGAGATACACCGCCAAAGAGGTCGAGCTCCTCATAGTAAAGCTCGCAAAGGAGGACCATTCCACTTCAGAGATAGGCATGATACTCAGGGACACCTACGGCGTCCCGAACGTGAAGTCGTTGTGCAATAAATCGATAACGCCGATCCTCAAGCAGAAGAAGCTGCAGCCCAAGCTGCCTGAAGACCTCACCAACCTGATCAAGAAGTTCATCGAGATCGCCAAGCACCAAGAGGCGAACAAGAAGGACATGACAGCCAAGAGGGGACGTCGCCTCACCATATCCAAGATAGCCCGCCTGGTGAAGTACTACAAGAAAGCGGGCACGCTGCCGCAGGAGTGGAAGTTCGATCCCAAGCAGGCATCGATGTACGTGGAATGATGGATTTCCTTAGATCCATCGACGAGGCAGTTGCCTGGTTCAGGCAGCAGGAGGGCAAGATCAGGTTGATCTCCCACCTCGATTCCGACGGCATGGCAGCAGCGGCCATCCTCATCAAGTGTTTCAACAGGGATTCGAGGTCCTACTCGCTTTCGGTCGTGCAGCAGCTCAACCCGGCCATGCTCAAGGACCTGGAGGACTATCCCCTGGTTGTCTTCTCTGATTTCGGGTCCGGCCAGCTCGAGGCCATAAACACGTATCTCAAGGACAAGAAGGTGCTCATCCTGGACCACCATAAGCCGACAGATACAGTGCCAGCAGACAACGTCATGCATGTCAATCCCCATCTCCATGGCATCGATGGCGGCACAGAGATATCAGGCGCAGGCGTCAGCTACCTCTTCGCCAAGGCATTGGACCAAAGGAACAAGGACCTTGCGCACCTCGCGGTCATCGGGGCCATAGGCGACATCCAGGACAATCTCACCGCCTTGAACAAGACGATTCTCGACGACGCCCTGGCCGAGAAGAAGATAGAGATAATGCGCGGCATCCGCTTCTTCGGCAGGCAGACGAAGCCCCTGCACAAGATACTCGAATACAGCTCGGATCCGTACATCCCGGATGTGACCGGCTCGGAATCAGGTGCCATACAGTTCCTGCAGCAGCTCGGCATATACCCTAAGATGGGCAGCCAATGGAAGCGCATCACAGACCTCGACGATGACGAGGTGCGTCGCCTGACAGAGGGCATAATCATCAGGAGAGCAGACCTCGAGAAGCCTGAGGACGTCCTGGGCAACATATACCTCCTGCCGCAGGAGAAGATGGGCACGCCTTTCAAGGATGCAAGAGAATTCTCCACGCTGCTGAACGCATGCGGCCGGCTCAACCGCGCATCGCATGGGATCGGTGCATGCCTCGGCGACAAGAAAGCCAAGAAGGCAGCTCTTGCGGATCTCACCCTCTACCGGAAGAAGATACTCCACGCCCTGAGATGGTTCGAGGCCAACAGGGACAGCATGGTACAGGACAAGAGCTTCATCATAATCAATGCTAAGGACAAGATAATGGGGACGATTGCAGGCACCCTCGCATCAATAATATCAAAGTCAGACGTGTTTGAGCAGGGTACGCTCATCCTGTCGATGGCGCATCTCCTCGACGGGAATACCAAGGTCTCGCTCAGGGTTGCTGGAAGGTCCGGCCCTGACCTCAGGGGAATAATAAATGACATAACCTCGCGCGTAGGTGGCGATTCCGGCGGCCACATGAATGCTGCTGGTGCTGTAATACCGACGGAGCTTGAGCAGCCTTTCATCGAGACAGCGACAGAAGTGTTCAAAGAGATCAGCTAAAGCCTTTGCCTGACGTTCTCTATGTGCTCTGCAACCTCAGAGCCTTTCTTCGTCAGCGTGAGCAGCTTCAGCCTGCCCTGCTTGTTGAAGGTTATCAGGCCTGCTTTCTCCATCTCCTGCAGGATCTTGACGACATGGGAATACGTGCAGTCGATGGACTTGGCGAGGGATGACGCATAGAGCTCGCTCTTGGCATTGAATAGGTTCACGAGCATCATGGCCGGCTTCTCCCGGAAGAATACATTGAATATTTCTCGGTTTTTCATCAACACCCCTCAACTAGGTAAAGTCTGTCATTTAATACGTATTTAAAGATTTATATGTTGCATCATATATATCATGGAATAACATCTAAATGGTTGGATTATTATAAAAAACTTTCTAATCACTGGAGGGTAAATTTTTATACAACCTGCCCAACCGCCATTGGATGATCCACTTTCCGCACGACATCCTGAGGCAGGGACAGGAGGAGATGATCTCTGCTGTCAAGGACGTGCTCAATACGAAGGGTTCATTGCTCATCCACGCACCGACAGGGATAGGCAAGACCGCTGCTGCCCTGGCACCGATCGTCCCGGCCCTGAAAGCCGGCGAGACGATATTCTTCCTCACCTCGAGGCACACCCAGCACCGCATCGTCATAGAGACCCTCAGGCAGATGAAGGCCAGGCACGGTACGGGCATCAAGGTCGCGGACATAATAGGCAAGAGATGGATGTGCGGCCAGCCGCATGCGGATGAGCTGATGAGCAGGGACTTCGCAGAATACTGCCGCGCCCTCAGAGAGCAGGGCTCATGCGAATACTACACCAATACCAAGACCAAGCACAGGCCATCTGTTGAGGCAAATCTGCTCGCATCCGGGATATCAGCACAGATACCGACGACCAGAGAGATATTTGACGAGTCAGTATCCAGGAAGCTCTGCCCCTACGAGATGGCCTGCCTCCTGGCCAAGGACGCGCAGGTGATCATCGCTGACTATTACTACATCTTCGACGAGGACATACGTAACAATTTCTTCAACCGCATCTCAAAGAAGCTAGAGGACTGCATCCTGGTGATTGACGAGGCACATAACCTCTCCAGCAGGGTGAGGGAGCTGATGAGCTCACGCCTCACAAAGTTCATGCTGGCAAGGGCTATGAAGGAAGCGAGCAATTACGAGGAGAAGGGGTCCAAGGTGATCCTCAAGGAGCTCGACTCCAACCTTGACCGCATCGGCAGGGATGTCAAGACAGAGCGCTACGCAGCCATGGAAGAGCTCAAGATGGACACTGACAACGCGGTAGATGAATTTGAGGAGGCTGCCACCAGGATACGGCTGAAGCAGAAACGGAGCTTCATAGGTGGCATATCAGGTTTCCTCAGCGCATGGCAGGGCCCTGATGAAGGGTTCACGAGGATAATCTCAAGAGAGCTGAATAACCTCATGCTGTCCTATCGCTGCCTCGACCCTGCGCTCGCCACAAGGGAGATCCTGAACAGCTGTCATTCCGCCATCCTCATGTCTGCCACCCTCACACCGTTCGAGATGCATTCTGACATCCTGGGTGTTGAGGGCAAGAGCATGGCCCTGGAGAGCCCTTTCCCGAAAGAGAACCGCCTCAACCTCATTGTTCCAGAGACCACGACCAAGTTCTCCAAGCGGTCGGACGAGCAGTACATGCGCATCGCAGAGATCTGCTCTGACATCATCTCCACCGTGCCTGGCAACGTCATAATCTTCTTCCCGTCTTACAGGGTCATGCACAACGTATATCCCTTCCTCAAGTCAGATGTGCCGATGCTGGTCGAGAAGCAGGGCAAGCCTGAGAGGGAAAAGCTGCTGAGGGAGTTCTCTTCTGGGCATTCTGTCCTCCTCGCAGTCTCAGCAGGGAGCTTCGGTGAGGGCATCGACCTCAAGGATAACATAGTCAAGGCCATCATCATCGTCGGCCTGCCGCTGCACGTGCCCAACCTGGAGACAAAAGCCTTGATAAATTATTATGACAAGAAGTTCGGCAAGGGCTGGAGCTACGGCTACACCCTGCCTGCCATGATAAAGACCATCCAGAACTCAGGCAGGTGCATCAGGTCTGAGACAGACAAAGGCGCCATCATATTCCTCGACGAGCGCTACACCTGGCCGAACTATTTCTGCTGCTTCCCGCCGGAATGGCAGCTGAAGATATCCCGGGACTATAAGGATAAGCTGAATGAATTCTTCGGGAGATAGCACAATACGCTTCCACTTCAAATTCCCTTTCCAAATCGAAAACTTTATAAATGAATAACTTCATTTCCATATATTAGTATACACAATCCATGTTTGAGTAAACTGATAGCGTTTAAATTGGGAAAAACCAAAAGAGGCGGTAACATGAAATTCTACAAGGTTCTGTTATTTGTATTAGTCTTCGCACTATGCATCGGCGTCGCATCAGCAGCGAATTGCTGGAACTACACCACCGACACGGGATGCGGCGGGGACTCGTCCTGCAGCTGGCACGGGGACCCTTGGGGCGGCTGGTGCGAGGAGAAAGGCTGCTGGAACTATAACCAAGCAGACGAATGCCCATCTTCCATACCAGGGACGAGCAAGAACTGCACCTGGTCGACGGGCGGCAGCTGGGGCTGGTGCGAGGATTACAGCTGCTGGAGTTTCCAGGGCACTAACCAGACAGCCTGTGAGAACAACGCGCAGAGCCTTAACTGCCAGTGGAATAACTACTGCTCGGGATGGGGATACAACTGCTGGAACATCACGGTGGAATCGACCTGCGTGAACTCAACAGGATGCTCATGGGGTGAATGCATGAGCCAGGGTTGCTGGGCATACACGACCAGCGGCACGTGCGCACAAGGTACAGGAGACGATGGCAATGGCTGTGCATGGAACTCGCAGTATAACTATTGTTATGAGCAAAGCTGTTACGATCATACTGCTGAAACGAACTGCACGAATGCCGGCTGCAAGTGGAACAGCGGCTGGTGCTCAGAATACTTCTGCTCAGACTACAGTTTCACGAACCAGTCAGTCTGCGAGAGCAACACGGCGAACATCACATGCAGCTGGACCGCCCCGTATTGCAACGACATGGGCTGCTGGAACTACCCTGACCAGACGAATTGCGAGGCCAACACCGAGTCATGCATGTGGAAGTCACAGTCCAGCGGCGGCTGGTGCGAGGAAGTGCAGTGCTGGATCTGGGACGGCTACAATGGCGGCGACGAGAATGCTTGCACGAACAATGATTATGGTCTGGCATGCACATGGAATGATGACGGCATGGGCGGCGGCTGGTGCTATCAGGACTGGGGAGGCTTCTCTTGCACGAACATGACCTCTGAGAGGGACTGCATGGATACCTACTGGTGCTGGTGGATATTCAACAACCCGAACGACCCGAGCCAGGGCGGCAACTGTACAGAGCCGAACTGGGATGTTGGAGAAGGGGGAATCTTCGATGAATGGAACCCGGGATGCTACATCTTCGACACCAACCAGACGGCCTGCAATAATGTTACCGGATGTAAATATCAGAATGATGCCTGCGAGAACCTCGGCTCAGTCGGTCCGAAAGGGCTCAACTGCTCCCTCATCAATGACTCAGCCTTATGCAACAGCATACCCACACTTTCAAGCTGCTGCGTCTGGCAGGGCTCCACCTGCAACTCTTCAAGGTTCATCAACACATGCCATGACGACATGGAGTCTCCTCCGGCGGGCGCAGCCTTCTGTGAGGACTATGAGGCTTTTACCTCAGCCACGCTTTGCGGCCAGATAGCCGGCTCGCCATGGTACATGCCATGCGAGTGGAACAACGCCTCGAGCAATTGCCAGTTCAAGAAGGATGATGTCTTCGGCAACAAGACCAAGAGCCTCCTTCTCCTGGATAATAAGCAGAATTGTGAGTTCGCTGGCGGATTATGGTTGGTCGAGAACTATTGCCAGGGCAACCAATCAGTGTCTACTGGCCATTGCGAGCACAAGTTCGACCTGCAATCGACTTGTGACAAGGTATGCTGCGGCTGCAACTATAAATCTGGCGGCACCAAATGGAACTCTACACAGGCAGCTGAGGACGCTTGCCGTGCATCACGCACAGGAAGATGCGAATTCACCGAGGATGCGAATGCACCCAACACACAAGGTTACTGCAAGTCCAAGGAAACTTTCAAGAAAGGTGTGGCCAAGGACTGCAAGACCGACTGCGGAGCGTGCAGCTTCATGGGAGACCCCTTCTCTCCGCAGAAATATGAGGGCAATTCTCCGTCATATAAGACATGCCTCGCTCCTTCATGTTATTGCAAGAACAGCCCGAACAACTGCAAATGGGTCCCGGACCCGACATATACTACAGATGAGAGCAAGGGCTTCTGCACAAGCCTGAACGAAAAGACCTGTACAGACAGGTGTGACAAGTGCTTTGATGAACAGCCATGCAACCAGAACGGTCAGGGCGGCAACAACTCCTGCAGCTGGGACTCCACCATGCTCATATGCAAGGCTACTTCTGGAGGGGACCAGATGGAGATATGCTGGGACGGAGTGGACAACAATGACAACGGCAAGATGGACTGCCTTGACTCCATGTGTTTCTCTGATCCCTTCTGCGGGGGCGGCTTTGTCGGTGATTTCGCCAACTGCGCAGGCTATCCTGATAATGCGACATGCACTGCGAACAACTGTACCTGGATGAGTGAGCAATGGGGTGCGTGGTGCGATTCTCCAGGCGCGATATGCTGGAAGAATGACGGCGACCAGACAGCCTGTGAGGCCCTCGGCAACTGCACATGGCATTCCGGCGGCGGTGGTTTCTGCGAGCAGGACTGGACCCAGACAGACTCATGTATGGGGCTCAACTCATCTGCTTGTTCAGCTGCTAATGGGTCTGGCTGCACTTGGAGCGTTGACATGTGGTGCCAGGATGTCGGCGGTTGGTGCGAAGGCGGAGACACTTGCTGGGGCCGTCCGCAAGACACATGCACCGGCTCATGCTCATGGTACGCGGACCCGTATTGCGCCTCAGGCGGAGGAGGCTGGTGTGACCATCAGAGCTTCACATGCTGGCAGTGGAACCAGGCCGAGTGCGCTATCAACGGAAGCGCTTGGTGCAGCTGGCAGGACGATCCCTACTCTCCTGAAGGAGGATGGTGCGAAAGCGGAACTGACTGTTATTCATATACCACTACCCAGGACTGCACTGACAACAGCTGCTCCTGGACAGCAGGCTTCTGCGACCCTGTCGGCTTCGGCAACGAGATGGGGGGCGGCGGAGGCATGCAATGTTTCATGCACGACGGCAACATGTCTGGCTGCATCGACCAGACAGGCTGCGGATGGATGACCGAGATGAACCCGTTCTGCGAGCCCAACTTTGATGCCAGCTGCCCGCAATATTCCTACAATGAGTCAGTATGTGTACAGCAGGAAGCATGCATCTGGATGGGCGAAGCAGGAGGAAGCGGATGGTGCGACCACGCTACTTTCAACTGCAGCTCTCTCACTGAGACACCATGCGGCACTAACGATGCCTGCTTTTGGTCCGGCAGCAACTGTCAGCCCGGCTGCTTCAACCCTACTGTAGACACTGCCAATGAGTGCATCAATATCGTCGACAACCAGGCCAACAGGGTGTGTGCCTGGCGTGATGGATGGTGCAATTCAGCGATGACCTCACAGATGTTCGGTGAGATGGAGATGGGCGCTCCCATCATGCTCGGCATGGATCCGATGAACGATGCAGATCCCAACACTGGTTCACTTGACGTTGTGGGTTTCGGGATGAAGGACATGGGTGATTCCTACGGTTTCGGCATGGGCGTGCGTGAGTTCACCAACAGCTCGGTCTGCTACGGCGAGAAGATGATGATGGGAGGTACAGGCCAGGGAAAGGACACTGGCAAATACTTCTGGTATCTTGACACCAACGGCAACAAGACCGGAGGCTGTGCATTGAATCATAACAGTTCCAGTGTTGGCTGGGACTTCTACTTCAAGTACCAGGCAGTTTGGGATCCGACAGAGGGCTCCACGACCGAGACCACCAGTTCCTATAAGTGTGTCGGGGGCTCTTGGGGTGCTGCTGACATCAAGCTAAGCACATACAAGATGTTCATGTGCAACGAGATCAACGGCCCGATGATAGCTGTCCCTAAGGCTGATATGGACAAGTTCAACACGCTCTACGATGCGACTGCAGACCTCAGGGTCGCGATCTCATCAGCAGGGAACACAACAAACATGACGAATCCCGCGGACTACGCCGACCCCGGCTGGACCACACCTGGATCCATAGATTTCGACATAATGGACATGTCCAATGTCGAGGCCATGGACAGCGCCAAGTTCGAGGAGCTGATGTGCAAGGGCTTCACCAACTACGAGGAATGCCTCAATTCAGTAGATGATGACGGTGACGGTCTGGTAGACTGCGCTGACTATGACTGCCAGTTCTCCCAGAGGTGCAACGTGACAGGTGTCAATCTTGCAGGCTACGAGGACACCAGAGCGCCGATCGTAGAGGGTGTGAAGATTGAGAACTATCGTGACTCATTGCTTGTGATGTACGACACCAACAAGCCCACGAACGGTACAGTGATGTTCTACCACAACAACTCCCAGTGCACGGGCTTGGCAAACACTACCATATATGACATAGGCATCCGGAGCTCGACTGTGCAAGCCTACAAGATGTGGCATGTGGCGGACATCTACAACGACAACGGCGTCAACTCCCTCGCATACGCGCTCTCGCCAGACACGCAGTACTACTACAAGATACAGGTCTGCGACACCGGTGGCAAGTGCGCGATATCCAAGTGCACAGAGATATGGACGGCTTCTGCAGACAAGTGCGGCTTCTGCGACTTCGTCGCCAGGATAAGGACCCCTGCAGACTGGAAGGTTAAATATGACACCGACAAGAACGGTGTGTATGAGCATGTCCAGGGAGAGGTCTGCGGCGCGAATGCAGGCATGAGGATCAATTACACCGTAGGCAGGAGTGTGAACATAAGGCTGGAGAGGAACGACAGCTCGACCTACATAGAGTTCTTCAACGCCAGCATCACAAGGACCGGCCTGAACTACAAGGTCGGCAACGTCTCCAATTCCGATGCGTTCAGCGACGGCACCACCACAAATTCAGCAGGAGGGTCTGTCTCGTATTCCGGCATGGCTTCAGAGACCAGGGACAAGATAATCAATAACCTCCATCCAGAATTGTGTTATGTGAGGCTGCCTAACTCGACCAGCTGCAACCAGCTCTGGCACTGCGAGGACGACTTCGGGACCTGCATTGAGATGACGAACGTCACAGGCACAGCACGTATAAACGCTTCGCCGTGCATCTGGCAAGTTCCATATTGTGAGTTCTCGAGGTGGACAAACGGAGAGCCGGGCACGAGCACACCCGCGGCCACGACAGGTGGCGGAGGCTCTGGCGGCGCCGGAGGGGGCGGTGGCGGCGGTGGCGGTGGTGACACTGGCACGAGCAGTCGCCTCTCATGGAGCGAGATACGGGCAGGCAAGGACGGCATCATGACCATCAACTCGACCAACATACCGGTGAAGAAAGTGACCTTCAGGCCGAACGTCGACCTTACAGGGCCTGCGTTGAAGGTCTCCTCCTACAGCGAGAAACCTGATGCGATTAAGAAGTATTCGGGCAAGGTCTATAAGTACTTGAGGTTCACCACGGAGAACATGCCGAACGCCAGGCTCGCCTCGATAGAGGTCGAGTTCGAGGTGGACAAGAGCTGGCTCAGCCTCAACGGCCTCAAAGCAGGTGACATATCTCTCTTCCGCTATGTGGGGAACAAGACGAAGATAGTGCCTACTGAGAACACTGGCAGCAAGACCGATGTCTACAAGTATACCTCTGACCTGCCGGGATTCTCCTACTTCGTGATAGGTGAGGTCGTCAAGGAAGAAGTGCCCGAAAAGATTGTCGACGAGAAGCCTGAAGTGGTAGTCGAGCCTCCAGCGATCACTGGTGATGTCATTGAGGCCCCTGTATCGTTGCCAGAAGATAAAAGGCCCTGGCTGGGTTGGATGGTCGTGATGCTGCTCTTTGTAGCGGGTTGCCTGATGTATTTCGTCGGTAGAGAGCATTACTTCAAGCGGACCAAGGGAGTTAAGGTGGAAAAGAAGGAATAGTATCCTATTTTCTTTTTTCTTCATTTATTCTGACAATGCCTGTTGAAATCATCCAGGCTCGGGTCGCGCCCTTGCTCTGAATGAGTCTTTTTTTCCGCCTCGCAAGGCAGGGCGGGAAAAAAGGTGTTTAAGGCCGCGACCGAAAAGGTTCAGAAGCAGTCATGGAGATGCCATTTAAAAACAAAAACTATTTATAACCAGCTCTGCCCCTCCAAGTGCTATGGTAGTAATAACTTTCCCTGACGGCTCGTCCAGGGAGTTCAAGGACGGGATGACAGGCAAGGAGATAGCCGAGAGCCTCGGTCCCAGATTGGCCAAGGCAGCCATAGCCATGAAAGTGGATGACGAGCTCATGGACCTGTCCAGGCCGGTCGACAAGGATGCTTCCATAAAGATACTCACGTTTGCTGACAAGGAAGGCAAAGAGATATTCTGGCACTCCGCTTCCCACCTGATGGCAGCAGCCATAATCGAGCTTTTCCCTGATGCCAAGCTCACGATAGGCCCGGCAGTGGAGACAGGTTTCTACTACGACATCGAGAGGAAGGAGCCCTTCCATCCAAAGGATTTCGAGGCCATCGAGGCCAGGATGGACGAGATAGTCAAGAGGGACACTCCTTTTGTCCGCAAGGATATCCCGAGGCAGGAATGCCGCGACCTGTTCAAGGACAATAAGTTCAAGGCTGAGATGATCGATGAGCTGGAATCAGACAGGGTAAGCCTATATTATAATGACAGGTTCTGCGACCTGTGCATAGGTCCTCACATACCTTCTACGGGAATGATAAAGGCCTTCAAGCTGATGAAGGTCTCTGGAGCCTACTGGCGCGCAGACAGGGAGAAAGAGCAGCTCCAGCGCGTATATGGCATTGCCTTCCCTGACAAGAAGCTGCTCAAGGAATACCTTCACATGCTAGAGGAGGCTGAAAAGAGGGACCACCGCAAGCTCGGGCAGCAGCTTGACCTGTTCAGCTTCGACGAGTCCGCTCCAGGGATGGTGTTCTGGCACCCTAAGGGGATGGTGCTCTGGAACTCTGTCCTTGATTACTGGCAGGAGGAGCACCGCAAGGCCGGCTACCAACAGGTCAAGACCCCGATAATCCTGAAGAAACAGCTTTGGGAACAGTCCGGCCACTGGGACCACTACCGGGAGAACATGTACTTCACGAAGATAGATCAGGTTGACTATGCGATAAAGCCGATGAACTGCCCTGGTGGCATAATCATCTACAAGAGGAAGAAGCATTCATACAAGGAATTCCCTCTTCGTATTGCAGAGCTCGGCCTGGTGCATAGGCATGAGCTGACTGGCGTGTTGGCAGGCCTTTTCAGGGTGAGGTCTTTCACTCAGGACGATGCCCACCTCTATGTTCTGCCGGAGCAGCTTCAAGAGGAGCTGAAGGGGGTCATCAAGCTGACGGACAGGATGTACAAGACCTTCGGCTTCAACTATATCGTTGAGCTGTCCACCATGCCTGAGAAGACAGACCTTAACAAGGAGCTTGTGGACAAGGCGGAGACAGCGCTCAAGGAGGCCTTGGACAGCCTCAAGCAGCCTTACAAGCTGAATCCGGGTGATGGTGCTTTCTACGGTCCGAAGATAGATTTCCACATCAGGGACAGCCTGTGCAGGACATGGCAATGTGCAACGTTGCAGCTTGATTTCTGTATGCCTGAGCGCTTCGACCTCACCTACATGGGCAAGGACGGCACTAACAACCACAGGCCGATAATGTTGCACCGGACGGTATACGGCGCGTTCGAGAGGTTTATAGGCATACTGGTCGAGCACTATGCTGGCAAGTTCCCCTTATGGATGAGCCCGGAGCAGGTCAGGATACTCACTGTTGCGGACAGGTTCACTGATTATGCGAACAAGGTAAAGAAGGAATATTTCGATGCGGGCATCCGAGTCGAAGTCGATGACAGGTCAGAGTCCGTGTCTTATAAGGTCAGGGATGCGCAAATGGAGAAGGTTAACTACATAATCGTCGTCGGCGAGCGCGAGGAGAAAGACAACGCCGTGACCATAAGGACAAGGGAGAACAAGGTCATCGGGGCGAAGCCGTACAAGGAATTCTTGGATGAGCTGAAGGAAGAGATTAAGGAAAGGCGGTAGAATTCTTTAATACGGGCAACAACATTAGCGTGCTGGGAAGATGAGAATTTCGAGGTTCCCGCAGTTTATATCAAGAACCGAAGAAATTCTCGGCTGACAGGACAATCTTTACGACCCAAGTCACTTCAGTCGCGAGGAGTAAAGTTGTCCGTGAGCACCGCTAATAATGTTGTTGCCACAACCAAGATCACCATAATCCATTAATCCGTGAGCGCTGTCAGTTGTGGTGTTGCCAGTAATTATCATATAAATAAATATTTGATAACATTTAAAAAGCCCTGTGTAATCCTGGTTTCTATGGTACTGGACAAGCTCGGAGAGTCATTACGCGGTACATTGCAGAAGATAGCGAAGTCGCTTTTCGTAGATGAGAAGCTGTTGAACGAGCTGATAAAGGATATCCAGAAGGCGCTGCTCCAGTCAGACGTCAATGTCAAGCTGGTCTTTGAAGTGAGCAAGAAGATAAAGGACCGTGCCTTGAAAGAGCAGGCAAAAGGCCTCACAAAGAAGGAACAGCTGATAAATATAGTCTATGAAGAGCTCGTCTCATTCCTCGGCGGGGAGGGCCATAAGATACAGATAACCGATCCGCCCTTCTATATAATGCTAGTAGGCCTGTTCGGCAACGGCAAGACCACCACAGCAGCCAAGCTGGCCAAGTTCTTCGCCAAGCGGGGCAACAAGGTCGCTATGCTAGGCCTTGACGTCCACCGCCCTGCTGCCATGAAGCAGCTTGAGCAGTTGGGAAAGCAGATCTCTGTCCCTGTCTTCATCAAGGAGGAGAAGGACGCTGTCAAGATCTATCAGGGATTCAAGGATGAGCTGAAAGGCTTTGACGTTGTCCTGGTGGACACAGCAGGCCGTGACGCCCTTTCCAAGGACCTCATCGACGAGTTGAACGATGTGTCTAAAGCTGTCAAGCCTCAGGAGGCACTTCTAGTGATAGGTGCTGACGTCGGTCAGGCAGCTGAGAAGCAAGCCATGGCTTTCCACGAGAGCTGTAATGTGACAGGCGTGATCATAACCAAGATGGACGGCACTGCCAAGGGCGGCGGCGCCTTGGCTGCATGCTCCGTTACAGATGCCCCTGTGAAATTCATCGGCGTTGGCGAGAAACCAGAAGACTTAGAAGAGTTCAGGCCGCAGAACTTCGTATCGAGGCTGCTTGGCATGGGCGACATCGAGGCCCTGCTAGAGAAAGCGAAGGACGCCATCAGCGAGGAGAAGGCTGATGACCTGGGGAAGCGTTTCCTGAAAGGTGATTTCAACCTCATAGACCTCTATGAACAGATGCAGGCCATGTCCAAGATGGGGCCATTATCAAAAGTTGTGGAGATGATCCCTGGCTTCGGCCAGCTGAAGATGCCTAAGGACATGCTGAAGGTGCAGGATTCAAAGCTGAAGAAGTGGCGCATCGCCATGGATTCCATGACCAAGAAAGAGTTGGAAGAGCCAGATACCATGTCCACTGCCCGGATAGACCGCATCTCCAAGGGCTCAGGCATCAAGCCTGGAGAGATACGCGAGCTGATGAAGCAGTACAGGCAGAGCAAGAAGATGGTCAAGATGCTCAAGGGCGACACCAAGAACATGGACAAGATGATGAGGAAGATGCAGGGCCAGCAGATGAAGTACAAATGATATTCTAACAGCTTTTAAGAATTTAAAAGCGAAAACTTTAAATATTTAAACGTATTGCACATAATAAACGTAATACACTGGAGGATTAAAATGGTAAGCATTACCCTATCAGTCCCGTCGGATCTGAAGCATGAGATGGATAGTTTTCAGGAGATAAATTGGAGTGCTGTTGCGAGGGAAGCGATAAAGAAGAAGATATTGTTGCTTAGGCAATTTAGTGAATTCACCAAGGACAGCACCTTCACCGAGGAGGATGCCTTGAGGCTGGGAAGGAAGGTCAACAAGAGCCTGGCTAAAAGGTACCAGAGGAACAGTTGAATGAGACTGATCATTGATGCAAATCCTCTTTTTTCTGCCTTGATCAAGGAGGGTTATACTGTCAGGATAATTGTCAACGCTGATATCCAATTATTTGCCCCGGAATTCTTATTTGATGAATTTCTTGAGCATGAGGAAGAGATACTCAGGAAAACCAAAAGAACTGCCCAGGAGCTACGAGATTTGTTGGAAAACCTGAGAGAGGTTATCCATGTCGTCCCGAGACGGGAATTCGAGTCATTCATTGAAGAAGCAAAAAAGCTCACATCTGATGAGGATGATGTGCCTTATCTTGCCCTGGCATTGAAGCTGGGCTTTCCGATATGGTCGAATGATAAGGCGCTGAAGAGGCAGGACAAGGTCAAGGTCTATTCTACTGAGGGGCTGGTGGAACGATTGAGGAAGATGCAGGGCCAGCAGTATAAGTTCAAGTGATCCTGTTCCTCATGTTTTCCAGCACCGGCCTGATGGTCTTCTCGACCGCTTCCCTGATCAGTACCTTTGTCATCGCCCCGGGCGGCGGGGCTATCCTTGTATAGGCCACGTTCTTCTCAGGGTTGTAGTGCCCGTGCTTCATGAACACCCTTGGCTGATGCTCTCCCAGCAGCATCTCAAGGCAGATGTCCTTCGCTGACCTTATACCCTCTATCTCCACGCGCATGAGCAGCCCGCGGTGGTCTATGTTCACGTTTGGTATGCCCCGCATCAATGACGCGAAGTAGTTGCCTAGTTCCAGGGCCTTCTGCGGGATATTCTCGCGCTGGATGTACTTCAATGATGCACAGGCAGCAGCGCAAGCTATTGGGTAGCCGCCGAAGGTGCTGCCGTCGCTGCCAGGCGTGAATATCCTCATGAATTCCTCTGAGCCGACAAGAGCTGAGACAGGTATTATGCCCCCTCCTAGCGCCTTGCCTAAAGTGACAAAATCCGGTCGGGCCTTCTCTCCGTATTCCTGCCATGCCATTATGTGGCCGCACCTTCCCAAGCCGGTCTGTATCTCGTCTGCGCCGAAGAACAGCCCTTTATCCCTGGCCAGTCCCCTCATGGCCATGTACTCTTCCTTGGTCGAGAACAGTGGGCCGCCCTCACCCTTGTGTGTCTCTATGAACATGCCCACTGAGTTCTTGTTGATGGCTGCCTCGATTGCCTCAGCAGTGTTATCAACCACAACAATGCCCTGGGCAGAAGGCCTCTTTAGATGCGACTGCTCGTAGTCGAACAGCGCATTCGAGGCGAATATCCAGTTCCTGCCGTGGAAATAGTCCTTGGTCAGGATGACTTCCGGATGCGATATCCCGCGCTTGTTCCCGTGCATCAGCAGTCCTGCGATAGCAGAGTCAGTGACAGAGCCGCCGTCGCTCTTTGGCAGGACGCGTTCATAGCCAGTGATCTTCGCCAACAATTCGACGAAATCAGCGAACCGTTCTGAATAGAGTGCCCTACTGACCAGGTCTGAGCCGTGTTCCATCTCATATATTACTGCCTTGGCCACGTCAGGGTGCATATGCGTGAGGATTGCGGAATATGCAGACAAGAAATCCAGTGCCTTGTTGCCGTCAGGGTCGAAAAGGTAAGGCCCTTTTGCCCGGGAAACTACAAAGGGGTAAGGCATGTAGTTGTCAGCTGAGTTCCGTTCTATACGCTCTATTATTTCCCTGCTTCTCGGTCCTAATGGCCTATATCTCATTTTGTATCCCTCGCGATGTTGGTAGAAAATATAAAGCTTCCCCTACAGGGGAGATGGTTGAGGTATGACTGGCTCAGAATCTGTCTTCATGGAATCTGACTTTATCGTAAATGCCAATCTCATGACAGGGGAGAATCGGTTCTCAAATATAAAGCTTTCTAAAGAGCTGACCTGATATGATGCGCAGGCGTTTCAGGATGCCTATCGCTTTGAATAGGTATGTAAGATAAATAATCATAGGGTGAGAACTGATTTAAATAAATATCAAAAAAGAAACATTATTAAATTATTTGAAGACAGTCCCTGACTTCCAGACCGTCTCGAACATGGTCTTCACAGCGCTTGTGAAGTACGGGCTCTGGACCCAGATGCCTGCGTCGAAATCGGGTTCAACGCTGTCATCAGCGATCATGAACGCGAGCTGCTCGTCGTCTATCAGCATCATCCTGGCCTTGACGTCCTCGATGTGCCTCATTTCGCCGATCACACTCATTATCTTCGCAGCGCCTTCGCTCTTCTTCGTTATCGGAGCGCCGATCTTGATCTTGACCCCTCGCTTCCTGGCCTTGTTGAGGTGGTTCTTCAGGTGCTTTGCCTTCCTCTGTAGGCCTTCTTCGGTCGTGAGCAAGACGATGCTCTGCTTTGCTCCCTTGATCATGGTCTCGAGCTGGTTGAGGACATTGTTCCTGCCCTTCACGCTGCCTGAAAGGTCAGCAGGGTCTATGAGGTCAACGCCTTTGTTGTGCAGCACTGTCAGCTCCTTTACGATTTCGCTGCCTTTCAGCTTCTCTAGGGTGCCGTGGCTCTGTTCTGCATCTTGCATGACGCGCTTCTTCACCCTTTCCAGCACTTCTGCCGGCTCGACAGCGATGTACTTGATGGGTTTTCCGAGCTTCATTATGATGAAGCCCTTCTTCTCCAATGATTCTAGAATGTCATAGCTTCGTGATCGGGGGACGTTTGAGATGTCAGAAAGCTCGCCAGCTGTTGCTACTCCTCTGGATAGGAGAGCTGTCCATATCTTTGCTTCGTAGCTGTTCAAGCCGAACTGTTTCAAGCGGTTGATAAAGTCTTTTTGTACGATCATTTTTGTAAACCCCCGTATTTAATCCCCCTTTTCCTGTAGCAATGGCCTGCTAGTATATAAATCTTTCGGTTTATTACCTACTGGTGAGTAACAAAATGAAAAATATGGTTGGTTGTTAATAAATTTTATTAATCCAGAAAGGCCTGGATGGGCCATGTCAGCCCGGGAGATGCTATTGGGGAGGTGGAATGGCTGTTATCCAGAGCCTCTGCTGAAGGCCTTCAAGGCCATCCTTAGGGAGAAGTTCATCCTCGACGAAGACTTTGACCAGGCCTATGGGGATTACCCCCTTTCGATAGGTCATGGCCAGACCATATCACAGCCCAGCACTGTCATGATAATGCTTGATGCCCTTGAATTGAGGCCTGGCCAGAAGGTCCTTGAGATAGGTGCAGGCTCTGGATGGAACGCAGCCTTGATGGGCTATATCGTCGGGAAGAAAGGCAGGGTCTACAGCACTGAGATCGTGTCAGAGCTGGCTGATTATGCTAAGAAGAACGTCAAGAAGACCAAGCTGAAGAACGTGACAATAATGCACCACGACGGCAGCATAGGCCTGGAGAAATATGTTCCTTTCGATAGGATTATCGTTACAGCTGCCTGCCCGAGCTCTCCGGACAAGCTCATATCCCAGCTCAAGGAAGAAGGCATCCTCGTCGCCCCTGTTTCCGGTTTCTTCGATCAGGACATGGTCGTCTACACCAAGCACAAGGACGGCATTACAGAAAAACGCCTCGGCTCCTTCTCGTTCGTGCCGCTGAAAGGGGCATTGGGGTATCAATGACCAAAAGATTTATATAGTCATCGTATATACGATAGCTATATGGCAACGGAGATGATCACTGTCAAGATGGATGATGCATTCCTCGGCGAGGTCGACAGGTGCGTCAAGAAGGGCGGCTACCAGAACAGGACAGAGTTCATCAGGAACGCCCTGAGAGAGAAGGTGGATGAGGCCAAATTGCGCGAGGCCATGATGAGCATCGCCCACCTGAAAGGGGCATCGAAGAAGAAGACCAGCGATGAGCAGCTTGAACAGATTCGGGAACAGGTGTTTAAAGAGTTCGAAAAGAAATTCAATAAATGATTGGATTCCTATATTCAAGTTGATAAATAAGTAACCACTTATAAATAGTTAAAAATCAAAAGTTTTATATATTCATTCAGGTTTCTTTTCCTATCATGGGAACACTTTACACTTTAGTCCAGAGAGCTTATGAAATGGCACAGGAGAACGCGGACGGCCTGAAACCCGCAAATCTCATAATTGCGACCAAACTTCCATCATCAGGAAAGAGATTCAAATTGAGATTGGGTTATCTATACAAATCAGCGAGATTATATGAAGTCAAGCTTGAGCTTGCGGACAAAAAAGCCACTGAGGACTTCAGAGCTGAGGACATAAACGGTATTAGTTCATTTGTCGCTAGTCCTACCTTTCTTTCATTCACAGTAGATTATCCGGGAGAAGCCGGATATTTCAAAGCAATTGCTTTTGAGATGAGTAGATCGCACCATAAGGTCAGGGCGAATGTCGGGGTCAATAACCTTTTGGAAGGAGACAGAATCGAGGTAGTGCATTTGGGAGACGGCACTTACGGACAGGTTGATCCGGCTGATATCGTAAGACTGACCGGACTGGATTTCCATGACAGTGATCACATAGAATATAAAGGTGTCATCGACACATTATTCCTGCCCAGGGCCTATGATCTTTCCAGAAATATGGGACTTATCACACGGATATCCGTCGGGGATAAGAATCGAAGGGTAACCATGTACGGCGGAACTGATCCTAATAATGCTTGGCTCCATAAGAATCTCCGCGTGATGTTCCAGAGCATGAAGAATAGAGAAGAAACCGACGAACAACTGATCGACAGCGTTGAGCGTTGCCTGGATGCATATGGGGGTATGGATATCTCAGATATGGAATTGGAGGTTCCGATATATCATGCCTTTACCAACCAGAATCATATATACGGCTTGGGGACCGTTGACTGTGCAGCCAATTGGAAAGAGGCATTGCTCGAGAGAACAAGCCGGGCGCTGGCTTACATGTTCCGCATTAAGGATTATATGCCTATCAATGGTTTTCCCCTGCCTAAAGTTGAGGAGCGGGAAAAAGGGCAGCCAGCACTGCCATCAGAAAGACAAGAATGATTTTTTCAATAACTTTATTTACTATATCATATTAGCATGGTTCATGAAGCAATTCGCCCTCTCCCTGAACGAGGCTTTGAGGAAGAACGAGACCATAATCTTCTCAGTCAACTGCAACATCAGGTATTCTGGCAGGGCAGAATCCTTCCTTCCCGACGGTGACCGCCTCATCATCATCAAGCAGGATGGCACCATGCTCGTGCACCAGCCGAAAGGGTCATCGCCGGTGAACTACATGAAAGAAGGCTCGTCACACTCCTTCATCCAGAAGGGTTCCGGCCTATTCCTCCTCAGCGGGAACATCTCCCAGAAGGAGTTCATGGACATAAAGATCAATGGCATCCACTTCATACAGACCAAGGAGCTCGTAGACGGCCAGAAGATCCAGCTTGCCGGTTCAGAGAGGGACATGGCAGACATGATCTATGCCGAACCGAAGCTCATAGAGCGTGGTTTCAGGCCCCTCAGCCGGGAAGAGCACACAAAGTACGGCTTCATCGATGTCTTCGGCCATGACAAGGACAATATTTTGGTAATAATAGAGTGCAAACGCTACTCAGCAGACCTCTCAGCTGTGCAGCAGCTCAGGAGATATGTCGAGAAGATGAAGAAGAGCAAGGGCCTGAAGAGGATCAGGGGCATAATCGCAGCCCCAAAGATATCTGCCAATGCTGAGAAGATGCTGAAGGACTTTGGCTTCGAGTTCAAGGCGATAAAGCCGCCGAAATACCTGGAAAGGCACGACAAGAAGCAGAAGCGCTTAGGGGAATTCTAGGCTTCAGAATGGCAGTAGTGGCAGAACACTTTGGCTAGGCCTGAATAGTTGACCGCTCTGAAGGTCAATCCGCACGCTGGGCACTTCACCGTCTTTTCAGTCAAAGCATCTCACGTCGTCCATAGTAGTATGGATTAGTATAGGTGCAGAACTCATATTTAAGGGTTTCGCTTGATGTTTTTTATACTTGTTCAGTTTCACCCCCTCCATGAAAGCCCGTATACTCCTCTTGATGGACATGTTCGGCCAGCAGGTTATCTGTGATACCTATGG
The DNA here is from genome assembly GCA_018816705.1 of Nanobdellota archaeon. Classification (GTDB taxonomy): domain Archaea; phylum Nanobdellota; class Nanobdellia; order Woesearchaeales; family JAHIVG01; genus JAHIVG01. The sequence goes on along the minus strand of JAHIVG010000015.1, from coordinate 4,847 downwards.
CGATGAAGGCAAGAACTATGTGTTCACTGAATATCAAGGGGGTTTCATGCAGGACAAGCTGGAGGAATACCTGAAGGCGCATGCAGCTGATTTCGACTGCGTCGCTGTCATGGACACGCTCTGCGCCATCAGTTCACGGGAAGCAGCACTTGAGCATTTCCCCGGTCCCAGGATATTGTTCCGCTACTACACGGATGTCGTCGACAACGAGGATTCATATATCAATATCCGGCTCCCGGGGCAGCCTGACTTGGAGACCCTATCAGACTTTGAGAGGGTCGTGCAGGAGGCAGTCAATCAGCAGGAGAAGCAAGGATGATGTGTAATCCTATCTTTATTGCCTGATCGCGTATTCACGTCCTAGTCTAAAATAGTCTTGGAGCTCGGTCTGGTAATTAGGCGGTTCGATATCGGTTTGATATGATAACCCCCTGATATATAGGTCATTTATGCCAATGCCTAACTGGTATATTCCAAATTTGCTTATCAGAGCATCAGCCCCGGCTGGTGTCCGGCGGCCGAGGTTCTTCACCGAAAGCAGCCTCACATCCTTGACCTTCCAGACATTCTCTTCGACTATGGCATGGAGATTCTCCAGCATGTATTGCCTGCCCTTTCTCCTGGCCTCTTCCTTGAACCTGTCGTAGAAGAATTTCAGGGCCTTGACATCTGCTGTGTCGCTGTATGTCTCTGCGGTCTCCTCATACATGTGCCTCGTCCCGGTAAGCTCTTCCTCCAGCCAGAAGCTGAAGGCCTCACCGACAGCCCTGACGCTTCTTGACATTTCATGTGTGTTATGTGTGGCATAGATTATCGTGACCCTTTGCTCATAGAATTCCTCGAAGAGCTGGTGCCCGTACTCATGGATTAGTATTGCCTCGAACAGGTCTTCCGGCCTGAGTGCATCATTGCGGTTCATCGTCCTGAAGGCATCGTAAATTGAGGAGAATCTGTTCAGAGATGATATCTCTGTGTCGACCAGCACGAAGGGCCTGCCTGGCAGTGACTCACCAATAACCCTTTTTTCACCCTTGGGCAATTCAGCCTCGTAAGCGGTCCTCTTTCTGAAGGGCAGAGGCATCACTTCAAGAAGTTTCCGATAGACCTCCTCATGCAGCTCTTCACACCTATCCGAGAGGTCACTTGCCTTGTATTCAGTCCTGACCTGCGCATCCAGGCTGTCCCATGGGGCATCTGACGTGGTACAACCACTTATTTCCTGAGTGTTCCCGATTTCCTGTGGCATCCATGGCAAGAGATAATCATCCATATATTAATCTTTCGGTAATATTAACTTAAAAGTAGTAAAAAATGAGATTCAAGCCTTCATAATCTTCAGCGCGTACCGCTTCCTCTTCATAATCCTCAGCGCCTCATTCCACTTCAGCAGCTTGTTCTTGGCCCCGTGGTGGCTCAGCACTGATTCAGCGTTGACCTGGGCCAGGTGCAGCGCAAACTTGGGGTCATCCTTCTTTATCATTCCAGCCACGAATGACGAGGCGAAGGCATCCCCAGCTCCGGTGGATTCGACAACCTTCTCCCCGCTGGGAGTTATCACATAGAACTTGTCATCATACAGCAGTGTGCATGGGCGGTGCCCGTCAGTGACTATGACCTGCCTGGGCCCGAGCTTCTTGAGTTTCTTCGCCAGCTCTTTCGGCTTGCCCTTGCCTACCAGCTGCTCTGCCTCCTCCTTGTTCAGCACCAGCAGCTCAGCATTCTTGACTATCTTGCTTATCTGTGATATGCCCTTCTCGCAGAGATAGCTGCTCGGGTTGAATCCATAGGGTATCTTCTTCTCCTTTGCGTATAAGGCGACCTTCTCCAATGCCTTCAGGCTCGTGCCTATCATGGATGAGAAATAGAACCACCTGGCCTTGAGCTTCCTGAAGTCTATCTCCTTCGGCGCCAGTTCATTGTTCAACCCTTTGTATGTCAGGATGGTCCTGTCATGTTCGATGCTGTCGAGTATTATCGAGTATCCGGATTGGCCTTTCGCTCTCGGCCCGATGAAGTCCACCTTCTCGTCCTTCATCTTGTCGATTATCTGCTTGCCGTTGTCATCCAGGCCGAGCTTTGAGAGCCAGGCAGTCTTCAGCCCGAGCCTTGAGAATGTTACAGCAGTATTCGTGCCGCCTCCGCCGATCGTGAAGTTCAGCTCCCTTATGAGTATCTTGCCGCCCGAAGGGTAAGCTATCAGGCTCTCTTTGCTGTCATGGGACCTTATCGTGATGAGCTCATTATGGGTGTGAGCGAAGACATCGATGGTAGAACTCCCAACGGTTATTACATCGTACATGGCATTTCCTTTCCGTTTTCATCTATATAAATGTTTGTAAATCGATACTATTTTAATTCCAACCAGGTTCCTCACTACTGGGTGAAATGAATGAACAAACTATCAATGATAATTTCAGGTGTACTGGTATTCCTGACGCTCTTGATCACTGTCAGCTCTGCGCTTGCGTGCGTGACCTGCAATAATTATTATATCACCTAATGTATTTCATCTGGCAGATCCAGGATTCAGTGAACCAGGTATATCACAGGAACTGATTTTTCCGAAAACTTACCCAACTCCTTGGGGTGTTGGGTTCCTTACCATCTCTAATTTTATTGGTAAGTTTTCATTATTAAAAACCCAAACATACACCGCTGCTTGCGTGGTTGGGTTTTTAATTTCCGGAATCAACGGAAATAATTGCTAATTTTAGGGACAAACTTTATAAATAATTGAATTATCTCTTTGTGTAGAAAACGGGGGTGTCATGATGAAGACCATATCGCTAGTAGTAATGCTCTTGATGGCTGTGTCAACAGCAGCAGCAATACAGCTCTCAGAAGAGGGCGTCGGAGATTTCTCCTACCAATCCCAAGAGACAGATGACCCACTTGTAGGCGAGGTCCTTGAACAGACCACAATAAAATATGATGGTGAAGGCATCTGCGAGGTTCATTTCTACGAATACCCTGACGAAGACACCCTCGATGACAATGCCTATTTTGATTTTGACCTCGGAGAGGACAGGATAAAGGTCGGCAACCAGGAGGTATTCGACCTTGGAGTGGGTTATGCATGGTCTTCAGGTAATTATGTCATCATGATACTGCCGGAATACGACTGGCGCTACAGGGAGTACAAGGATACTGACTGCAGCGGCCTTGTCTCGTATTTCTTGACAAGTTACCAGAGTGAGATATCCGGCCTTCTCCTGGAAAAGCAGGAGCCGGTGCCGGAGCTGTACGATGACGATAAAGATGATCTAGAGGAAGGCGTCAACGGCGTCTGGGTGGACGTACCTACTCATAAGGATGATTCCACTTACGTGGCTCCCGAGAAAGCCGGAGAGGAAAGGACTGATGGTACTGGTCCCGTCTTGGAAGAGGAAGGCTCTGGAGACTCCAGCCCACCTAAGAACGTGAAGGTATGGATCCCCATTGATGATCAGCCTGAGTCAGAGAAGGAGGTGCTTGAGAAGTACAGCGCCCAACCAGGGGAGGTAAAGGAAGGCTCGTTCGTCGCCAGGCTGCTGGAGTTCGTGAGGAACCTGTTCGGATGAACCCATCCAAGCCGACAGCATTGTTTCTCATCCTATTGATAAGTATGTATCCAGTCACGGCCATGGGCTATGACTGGACTGATGGGTGGACATCTTCAGGCAGCAGCAGTGAGGACCAGACCATCTGGGGAGGCTACTCAGTCAAATTCAGGATGACAAGCGTAGACTCATACACTGATTGCATCTGCTTTGATTGGTATGACGACGGTGGAAGCGGTAACGATGAGACTTTCTCGAGCTGGAACCACTGCCAATGCAGGTCTAGCACAGTAAAGAGCCATTGTATGGCTTCCAGCTCTTGGATAAATTCCATATGCGGAAGGGGCGATTGCTGGGTGGACAGCAGCATGGATGCCTGGCATGCCATGGATTCCGGCTCGAGCGGCGACAGATGGAAGAACATAGTCGATGTCAGGTATTATAAGGATTGTGACGACAGCAGCAACCAGCAAGGGATCTGGAACATCAATCCATCGGATCCTGGTGTGGCCACTTTCTATGTGGTCTATCCGAAGAAGATAGATTGCGATAGCGGGAATGAATATGATTATGAAGGCAAGTTCACAAGTTCCACTTGGGTTGACTACAATTCTGATAACTCCTGCGGCAGCGGCAAGGCCTGTGACGAGTATTATGATGATGTAGAGATAACTACTGCCACTGGGAGCATCCCTGATCCTTGCCGGATGGTCGAAGGCGCAGGAGACTGCGACCAGGACAGCGACTGCTTCTATGGCATGCACTGCTCAGAGGCCGGCTTCACGGACAGGTGCTGCCCGAACGGCGAGGAATGGATAGACGGCCAGTGCCGCATACCTTGCACAGAGGGATACACCAACAACTACCGTTGTTCTGGTGACATGAGGCAGAGGGAATACCAGTTCGAGGACTGTGACACAGAATGGCGTAACGTGGAGAACTGCAACGATGATGATGTGCCCTGGTGGTATTACTGCGAGAGCAACTGCATCAAGAAGCAGAGGATTGACGGCTATTGCAGCAGTTCTGTGAATGACTGCCGCACCCAGAACTATTACGAGACCCTGTCATGTAAAGGCGACGGCGATTACTGCGCTGACCGTAACTCTCATCAGGAGGCCTGCGGCAAGTGCGGCTATGGCGATTATGACTGTGATTTCGATTATGAATGTGCCACAGCAGCTCCTGATTGCGTCGACACCAACGGAGGAGCGTGTGGCATAGGCGCTGAATGCGGGTGCTGCTACACAGGTGATACCTGGTCAGAGACCCTGAACCAGTGCTGCACAGATCATGACTACATCGGCT
>JAHIVG010000014.1 GCA_018816705.1 Nanobdellota archaeon | reverse complement strand
CCGCCAGCCGCACAACGACATTACCGTTCTGGTTTTCAAAACATAATGCGCTTGTTGTCCCATCAAGCGTTATGTCCCCTACGTAATCCAAAGGTTCAGCCCCGTATTCGCCGACAAGGAAAGTGTTGATGTAAACTTTGTTTGTGATGCTGTCTTCTAGAATCGGATAAGAGCTGGTCGGACCCTCAATAACAATGGATGGGATTGTTTTGAATCCATCTGCATCCAAATGCACGAAGCACAGCTCTGAGTACTTGCTCGGCAGCTGGAAAGTGTGCCTCTCCACATCACCCACGTGGTGCCGCATGCTGTCAAAGGTCGTCTTGAGCTCGTTCTTGAGCAGGATCATGGATGCCTGCTCCTTGTCCTCCATGAAGCTGTCCAGCCAGCGGTAGCCGAAGAGCAGCATCATGCCTACCAGGGCTATGGCCAATATGTATACGAATATCTGGCTCTGTATCTGTCCTCTCATTTTCCTATCTTCTTGAGCTTGCTGAATACGTCTTCCTTGCCTTTCTTCTTTTTGGGCTTGGCATCGCCGATGCCTTTCAGCTTGCTGAACACGTCTTCATCCACGCTTTCGTCTGTGCTCTCATCCGTCTTTCCTATTCCCTTGAGTTTGCTGAAGACATCATCTTTCGGAGGCTTTCTGGCCTCTTCCGGCCTTCCCATCTTCTTTAGCCTGCTGAACACGTCGTCTGGCTCTGCTTTGCCCAGCTGTAACCACTTGCCTTCCTCTTCCTTCGTCTCTCCTTTCTCTTCCTTCAGCGGTATCTTATCCGTCTTCTTCCCCGGTTTCTCAAAGGTATCGAAGAGCTTTGTCCTGGTCTTGAAGAGCTTCCTCCTCTTGGGTGGTGTAGCAGGTATTGCAGGCTTTGGCACAGGTTTTTGCATCGGCCTTCTAGGCCCTTGCCTGGGCACGGGCGCCTGAGTCACCGGTCTGTAATATGGCTTGGGCTTCTTTAGGAAGTGGGTGTACAGATAGTACCCGCCGAAGCCTGCCAATGCCAGTATGCCGATTATGAGCAGCACTATTGTCCAGGTCTTGGGCTTCTCATCTCCCAGGCCCCCTATCTCGAGGTTATCTGGGATGCCGTCGCCGTCGCTGTCAGCGTTGTGCGGGTCGAATCCGTAGCGATACTCGTCAATATTGGTCAATGTGTCCCCGTCAGGGTCTTCTAGCGAGTCATCCCTTGTCGTGTCAAGCCCGTGCAGCAGCTCCCATGAGTCCGGCATGCCGTCATTGTCGTTGTCATCGCTTGAGGTGCAGATGCCGGAATCGCCGCATTGCCCTGTTGTGCAGTCATCATTAGCAAGGCATTTCTTGCCTTCTTGGCACTTGTCGCATGAGCCTCCGCAGTCCACATCGCTCTCGTCGCCGTTCTCGGCGTTATCATCACAAGTGGGTTCCTCGCAGAGTCCTGCTGAAGAGCAGAAGGTCGACTCGCAGTCCGTGTTATCCTCGCAGTCTTTCCCATCGGCACAAGCATCGCAGTGGTGGCCTCCGCAGTCAGTATCGGTCTCCAGGCCGTTCTTGACATTGTCGGTGCAGCTCGGGGTCGCGCACTTCTTGCCGTTGTTGCAGTAGTCGCTGTCGCAATCATCGTCCTCTTCGCAGTCTTTTCCATCACCACAAGGGTCGCATGAGCCTCCGCAGTCCTTGTCTGTCTCGTCTCCATCAGTCCGGTTGTTGTCGCAGTGGTGCACTTCGCACTTGCCGTCTTCGCAGTACTCGCTGAGGCAGTCTGTGCCGTCCTCGCAGTCATCATCGAGGTCGCAGCCTGGGCATGGCCCTCCGCAGTCTATGTCGGTCTCTCCCTGGTTGCGCCTGTTGTCGCTGCAGCTGGGCTGGTCCGGCGGCTCGAGGCTGGTGTCTATCGTGACTCCGTCTGTCCTTTCTACCTTGCTCCTGCCTACTGTGTTCGAGGCGTTGACCCTGAAGTAGTATGTCTGGCCATCGCTGAGATTCAGCGGTTCTCCGCTGTTGTCCTCGTCGACCCAGAACCATCGGTCTTCCTCTTCTGCTTCTGTCCAGTTCACTATTGCTGCGCCGCTGGACTTCTCCAGCCTGTAAAGCACCAAGCCGAGCTCTGTCTCGTTGTCGTACGCTGTCCATTTGAGCCTGAGCTTGTCCGTGCGCCAGCTCTTGCCCGGATTGTCCTGGTCGTCGCTGGTGTCGTTGACTATGAGCACAGGCGGTGTCAGGTCCACGATGAAGGTGATGCTGGTCTTGTGGCTCTCCATGTTGCGCGTGCAGTTTATCCAGTAGGTGTGCTCGCCTGACTTCAGGTTAGTCAGCGGCAGAAGGTGCTCCATCCCGAACGGCGAGCTACCTGCTGGATTCCATGATTCATTGAAGAACTTGCACATGGCCCTCTTGTTGGTGGATGCCTGTAAGCGGACGCTTTGGCTGCCTGTGGCTCCTATCTCGATGAACCTGGCTGTTAGGGGCAGGCTGGCATCTGCCATGACCACCAGCTTCTTGATGGATGAGTTGAGCCCTGCCCTGTTCTTGCAGCTCACGAAGAAGGTGTAGTTCCTGTCATGGTACATCGTGAGATCTCTTGTGTGCGTTGTTACGAATTCAGTTCCCATAGGGTTCTGCATCAGGTCATAGCCGACATAGGTCTCGTTGTTGAACCTGCACATCGCTGGCTCGTCTGTCTTGATGTTGAGCTCCGTGAGATACAACCAGACGCTGCTGACGTTTGTGCGCTCCGCTATGGGGTTCGGCACAGCGTAGAGCTCTGTTATCCTCGGTGGTGTCTCGTCCACTCTGAAGCTGAAGAGCTTTGGAGGTTTCTCTGGGCCGAAGCTGAGCTTGCACGCCACGAACATGAAGCTGTTCCAGCTGATGTTGTAATCATATATTGTGTGTTCTTGCTGTCCTGTGATGTCAAAGTCGTGGGCGAACTGGTCGTAGTTCTGCTCCTGGATATAGTCGTACTTGCACGTTGCATCTCCTGGTGTCCTGTAGGTTATGTCGAATACCTTTGTTGGTGCGACTCCGTGCTCCGGCTCTTCAAGGATTATGTCGAATTCTGATTCTATGGAGAACGAGAACCTGTACTGCCCGATGTGTCCTGAGTTGTCCGCCAGCCTCGCATATATCACGAAGGTGTGGTAGCCCTCATTGAGTCTGGTTTTGGGCGTGAAGCTGTAATCCGTCTGGATCAGATCGATGTCTTCTCCCTCTAGGGTGTAGTTATCATAGATTATTACAGGTTGGCTGAAGATGACGTATATCACAGGCAGGGTCTCGTTGGTGCTGTCAGTCTCTTCGCCATGAAGCATGAATCTCGGCGGCTTAGGTATTGTCTGGTTTATGGTGAAGTCCCATTGTACCTGGTTGTAGTTGTCAAGATTGTCATACGCTCCTACCCAGACTGTGTGTTGGCCCTCAACCAGTGGGCCTGGCGTATGCATGGCGACGCCTGACAGGTACTGCAGATTGGAGCCGACGTCGTTGCCATCAACCATCATCAAGATGCTGTCTTCCTTTACGCCGTTCCGGTCTTCTATCCTGGCAGAGATGAGGTTTGTGGAGAAGAGCATCGTCCCGTTAGCAGGGTAGAGCTCTGAAAAGGCGGGGCCGGTGGTGTCCAGCTCTATCTGGACCTTGACTGAGCTGTCCATCGGGTTGCCTGCTATGTCCATGCAGCTCAATGAGTATGTCTGCAGGCCCTCGTCCAGGTCTATCATTGCCGTGTGCTGTTTGCTTCCTTCGCCTGCCGTGAACTGGTTGACCATGTTTTCGTATCTGGTCACCATGCCTATCGCCCATCGGCAGTAAGCTTCCTCATTGGTGCCTAATGTGAGCTCTATCGGCGTCTCGCTGTTCAGCTGCTGGAACTGGATGCCGCTTATCTCCGGCGGTGTGAAGTCTATCCTTATCACGTACTTCTCTGACCTGCAGTTGCCTGCCTTGTCGCAGGCCTTGACTGAGAAGGGTATCTCCCTCTCCTCGTCGTCCTCCAGCCCTATCACCGCTGCGAAATATGAGTTGTCGTAGAGGTCCTTGGGCCCTATCACCGGCACGGTTGTGTGGGTGCCGCCGTCTTCCCATTCTAAGATCAGGCTGTTCAGCTCCCCTTCTGCTCTCAGGTTGTCGAAGCTGTACTCTGTTATCTTTCCGTGTATCGGGACAAGGAGATCGCTGGTCGTTGCAGGGTATTGCGTGTTTATTGTCGGCAGTTCGTCATCCCTGACTATCTGCCAGATGTGCCTTCCAGGCTGGCGGTATGAATTTCCGACTTTCTCCTTGGATTCGATCGTGAACGTGTTGTGCGGCCTGTGGATATCTACATTGGCGAATTCCACGTCATGGATCTTCTCTTGGCCAGGCTGCGGCGTTGTTGTTACTATCCCTCCTGGCTCGAGCCCTGATGATATCACTTCAACAGCGTCCTCGAAAAAAGTTAAGATGCCTTCGAACTCCTCGAGCTTTGTGTAGAGCTTCTCGAACGCGTTCGCATCCTCCAAGTCCAGCTCCGGGTATCTTGTGGCCGTAGGCTCTATCTCGAAGCTCCACTGCATGGTCTGGGTGTTGCCTGCCGAGTCTGCTGCTGTGAACACAGCGGTATATGTCCCGTCCTGGATGCTCAGCGGGTTGTACTGGCCTTGGCTGTCCTGGACCTCGCTCAGGTTGAGGTAGTGCCACGCATCCACGGCCGGGCCTCGCGTCTTGGGGTCTCTGGAATCATACATGAGGTCCCAGTAGTCGAAGGCCATTCCGTTGAGCGTAAGCCTAACCGAGTCCAGGTCCAGGCCTGAGGTGTAGTCCCTCACCCTGAGCTTGACGTTGGTCAATACGTCTGAGGTTATGGTGCCGTCCAGCGGGTAGATTACCTCTGCATGCGGCGGGTGCCAGTCCGCCACGAACATCCTCTCTTCTGAGGCAGGGCCCGGGCCTGCCGGGTCCTCTGAGTTGGCTTGCGCTATGTTGACGCCTTCCATGGCTTCAAGCGGCAGGCTGAAGTAGCCAGTGTGGTGCTCCTCGTTGTACACATAGAATATGCTCGTGGCTGTGTCGTATCTGAGCGCCTGGTCCAGGCTGGCCAGCGTGGTGTCTGTCGCTTCATCGTATGATGCTTGGAGTATGTGGTATCTGGGCAGCTCGAAGCCGTCTGCCTCCACATACTTGCCCTCATAGGATGACCTATCGCCCCTGAAGTTTATTGTCGTCGCTCCTGCTGTGAGCAGTGTCGTGGAGCTGGCTATGCCAATCGGTGTTGACCTTTCTGCGCTCGTTACAGTCTCTTCCGTGTAGTTCTCTCCGAATAGCAGCTTGACCCATATGTTGACCTCGGTGTCGGGGTCTGCCAGCCCTTCTATCAGGATGTCCTGCTGCGCCAAGACCTCTTCCTCTTCTGGGAAGATTATCCTGGGTGCAGTAGGCACCGTGGTGTCTATATTGAAGGGCAGCCGTTTTGTCGCTTCCTGCCCGTGCGTGTCCCTGCCCCTGATGACGAACCATGCCTCATCCTCGCAGTCCGTGCAGCCTGACACCTCCAGCGTCCCCCTGAAGGTCGTGCTGTCCACGAACATCAGCTGGATCTCATCTACTGCAGTCCCGTCATACTCATAGCCCATGTTTGGGGTGGTGAGCAGCGGCTCGCTGGCAGTGACCAGGACAGGGTACTGCACGCCTTTCTTGGCCACCCTATCTGTCGGATAAGGCTCTCCGATCTCTACTGTGAAGGTAGGGCCGGTGGTGTCCTTTACCGTGAAGTCCGCTATGGTTCTGTTCTCATGGCCGAAGCGGTCCTTGCCCTTGAATATGGCATAGTAGTTGCCTGGCTCGAGCAGCCCTTCGTAGCTGCCCTGCCACAGGATGCCTTTCGTGTCCTGGGCTTCCATCTCCACATTGCCGATGAGGTTTGACCGGCTGTCATACATTGATATCTCCAGCTCGTTGTCTTCATTCTCTCCGTGGGT
>JAHIVG010000013.1 GCA_018816705.1 Nanobdellota archaeon | reverse complement strand
CCACAGCAGGGGTGTCCAGCTTGTTGACAAATTCCCTCAAGTCAACAACCTTGCCGATTGTGCTAGCGTTGCCGAGCTGCCTCCTCGACTTCTCCGTGAACTTGTCCAGCTCCGCATTCAACTGTCTCCTGAGCTCCTGCCAATGAGAATCATTCCTCCTGTCCAGCTCTACTGTTATCTTTTTCACCTCAGCGAGCCTGTTCTTGGCCTGCGCCTCGGTCAGCTTGCCTTTCTTGAGCATGCTACTGGTCTTCTTGCGCTCCTTGTTCACTATGTCAGCAAGGGTATCCCTCACAAGCTGCCTGCCTGCCTTCTCAGCCCTGGCAATCTTATAGAATAATCTGTCCTCCTGCTTGCTGACCTTGACAGCATCAGAGACAGTAGCCTTGAAGGTCTTCGTGAACCGCTTGGAAGCGGAGTTTATCCTGGGTATGAGCTTCCTTATCTCATCCAAGGCTGCCTGAGCGTCCTTCTGACCATTGGCGTTCTGAAGTTTCCTTACCAAGACCCGCAACCTGTTCCTGACATCATTAAGCTCTGCATCATGCTTCTTGAGGCTCTGGAGGTCTAATATCTGCTTCCATGCTGTATGCCTAGCATAAGCACGCCGGCCGAGAAAACGCTTGAAGCTCTCTTCCCATACCTCACCCCTATACCACTTGACCAGATGGGCTTGCATGTTATATCTCCATCGCCACGCTGGCAATCATGAGGAAGACTCCCTCGATGATGAACAAGATATAGTAGATGGTATGGTTGATGAAGCTGAGCTCGAAGAAGGCAGGTCCGATGTTGAAGCGGCTGAGCACCTGAAAAAAACCGATGGTGAACAAGACGATAGCGATGACCATGGAAATCTTGCCCACAGGATTGGCCTGGAGTATCTCATGGACAGAGTTGACGATGAGCATGAGGCCTCCGATGGCAAGGATGAAAGAGAACAGCTCCAAGGAGAAGAACTTCAGCTCGAAGAATTTCGGTCCGACGCCGGCCTTGAAGAGGAGGGGGAATAGGCCTAAGACTGTCAGGACTGCGCCGGCTGCAAAACTAACTATGTCCTTTGCATCGAAAGGCATCTATGGATTACCTCTTTTTTTATCTTGACTCTCTTATAAGCAGGTTGCAGATCTCCCTGACCGTAATCAAGTCTTTGACAAAGCGGTAGCTCCGCTTCTTCTCATCGCTCCACTCATCATTACCCATATGTTCAGGGACATTCTTTTTCCTTTCAGCCTCCTTGATCACATCAGGGGCATGGTCCACTCCCTTGGCAAAGGAATGGGCAACCTGAAGGATATGAAGCTGAGTATGTTCAAACGCGTCGATGAACTTATCCTGATGAGCAACAAATTTCTTCCAGTCTATTTCACCATTTTTCAGGTCATGATCTTTTTCGATATCCCGATGAAACTTTTTCCATGTGTCTACAGCCGCATCATGCTCTTTGTCATAACGCCTGAGAGCCCAGCCCTCAAGTAATCGCTGTGAGTAACCAGTCTTCCTTTCCTTTGTCCATGCGCGTATAAGCGCCACCCATCCTTCCCCAAGACTTCTAACCATCTATTTCACCTCGCTTTGATTCTGATGATATTCCTTGACCGACCATTTATTTAAATGTTTCCATTTGACAATGGGGACTGAACCAAAAGAGAAATATTTAAATAGTCAGGACCTGATTCATGTTGTATCAAACTAAAAAAGGTGATAGCATTGTCGAGAAAAGGATTCATCGCTCATCCCGCAACCTGGATCATCGTCGCATTCTTAGTAGGTGTATTGGTCACTTACCTTGCTGCGCGCGGGATAATCAAGGTGCCGATAAGCATCTGCAAATAAATCAGGCAGCTTGCTTGATCTCTTTGGTCGTGAAGCCTGCCTCTTTGGATATTCTTATCAGAAGCTCTATTGCCTCATCATGCTGTTTTTTGCACCTTTCATACTGTGCCTTGGCCGTTGGCCGCCTCTTCAGCTGATTCAGGATGTCATCCAACTGTTTTAGCCTGGGTTTTGCGTAAGCCATCATCCTCTTCAGGTCCCCGCCCCTGAACTGGGCCCTGAGGTTGTCCTCTGACAGCTCCAAAGATAACCTGTGAAAGTTATTCTCGAATAGGTCTGCGTACGAGCCGCCTATCATCTGCTTGAACTCATCCTCGGGGAATATGCCGAGCTTCTGTATGGCCTCTGCCAGCTTGTGGTCATGGGGCTCTAGAAGCGCCCTCCTGCATCTTTGTTTCTCAGCATGGATAATATCATCGAGTTGGCGGAGGATATGCTCATTGGATATGCGGAACCTGGGCTGCACCAGGCCCTTCTTCATGATCATCTCAGCTATCTGCCTGCCTCTTTTGGTCAGCTGCAACAGGTGAAACTCATGTTCGTTCAGATGCTCTATCCTAAAACTGACCTCGAGGTCCTTGGATGAGAAGACAATAGGTTTGCCGAACATGTACTCCTTTGAATGGACTTTCTCGAATAATCTAGCCTTCTGCAGAGGATCCAGCTGGGCCTTCTCAAGGGCCCTCTTCAGCATCGGTATCAGGTGCTGGTCGAGGTCGCCGGCCTTGTACGAAGGATGCTCTTTCATCCTCTTGAACCACACGTCCAGGGCCTCTCGGTTCCTCTTCTTCTCCTCAACCTGCTCTTCGACCTCTTCCTTGACTTCCTGCAGATGCTTTGCCTCTGGTTTTATTCTCCATAAGGCCTTTTCTATATCTTCTAACAGGGCTCTCTCTGCATCTGCCTCTTCCTGCCTCTTCCTCACATCACCCTCTGTCAATGAGCCTTCCTCATCCTTATCAAGATCCTTCTGCGGCTCCTCACTTTCCCTCTTGAGCAGCTCAGCAAGCCTCTTGGCCAGCTCTGCCAGTTTTGACAGGCCTTGGTTGACCCTGCTTACTTCGCCGTCATGCTCGCCCTGCCTGCCCGGAACACGGATTCTCTTGCGCAAGGAATCAAGGTCTGAACCTGTCTCACCTATTTTCTTGACCAGCTTGTCAGCGTTTCGCCTCATCCTGTCAGTCAGGCTCTTCCACCGTTTCTTAAGCCAGTCTCTCGCGTTTCCAAGCAATCTCCTCAGGTCATGCTTGGGCAGCTTGGCCCTCTCCTCAAGGCGTCTCCTCCAGTCAGCGAGCCTGTTACGCTTCTTCTCGTTGTCCTTCTTCAGCTTGGTGATGAGGCCTGCCTCGTCATCGGTATCCTGGACAATATCCTTATCTTTCTTCTTCTTCCTGCGACGCCAGCCTGCGAAACCGAGTAGGAATATCAAAGGCGGGACGATGAACCACAAGTTGCGCCGCCTCGACGGCTTCTCATCCGTAGCACCAGATGGCCCGTCTCCAGGGGGTGGTTCTCCTGATGGCCCGTCAGGTGTATCACTGCTTCTCGTCATCCAGCCCCATGCACGGCTT
>JAHIVG010000012.1 GCA_018816705.1 Nanobdellota archaeon | reverse complement strand
AATCTCCTTTCCCAAGATTCCACATAAACAACACCTCATAAGTTGATAAGATTCCTAAGAAGCACTACTATATAAAAGTTCCGAAATTAAAGAGATTAGCTATAATAACATTTTTTATACTAACTCCGGCGGTGTGTGGGGTATCACACTAAGCGATGCCAACAACTCTAATGTGTCTTATAATAACTTTACGGGCCTTGAGAGAGGCGTGATGACGTTCGAAGGATACCACAGCACCATTGAGAAAAACAACTTCTGGATAAGCACATCGATAGCAGGCGAAGATCATGGCAACAGCACTTGGAAAAACAACTACTACATGGCATATGACGAAGAAGTTGAAGGCTGCTATGACTCGGACCAAAATCTTGTTTGTGATGAGCCTTACCCATTATATGGTGGAAGCAACTATGACAACACACCATACAACACACCTAGTGGGTGGTTGAAAATAAAACATTATCACTTAGAAAGATTTGAGGACACTCACGAGTGAAAGCCAGTACTGGGCCTTCAACTACATCACCCTAGGAGAAAACTACACAAACATGGTCAACATCACACCCAGCCTCTACATCTGGGAAGAACAATACATGACCTATGACAACATCACTAAATCAGTCAGCCAATACATCAACGACACGATAATCTGACTTTCAGCTTCTCCAGCACAGAATCCGGTATCTTCAGGTCGAGCATGTCTCCGTCGTGATAATCTGAGCCGCCGGTCTCGAGGAGCTTTTCTTTCTTGGCTATGGACCTGAAGTATCTGACGAGCCCCTTGTTGAGCACTCTTGAAAGCGCGAGCCTGGGAAACTTGTAATAATAAGGGTAATAGGTCTCGATACCCATGCCGCCCTCCCTCTTGAACCACCTGATGAGCTTCAAGGCATTGAATTTGGGATATGCCCCTGGATGGGCGAGTATAGGGATGCCACCCGCTGCTTTCACCTGGGCGATTGCCTCTGACATGCTGGTGGATTCCTCGCGCTCGACATAGGCCGGGCCGCCGGTGAACAAGACCTGCTTGAAGACATCCCTGATATCCCTAAATTTCTTTGGATACTTCTCCACCAGTGCCTGTGCGATGTGCGGCCTGCCGAAGGAGGTGCCGACTTTCTTCAGCACTTCCTCATAGGTTATGTCATAGCCCATCTTGTTGAGCTCAATTATCATGGCCTTCTTCTGGTCCAGGCGCTCCTGGCGCAGCTTCTTGGTGAAGGCCAATAATTTTGGGTCGTTGTGGTCGATGAAATAGCCTAGGATGTGGACCTCTGGGTAACCCTTCTCATAGCAGGAGATCTCGATGCCAGGGATGACCTCGATGCCTTCTGCATTGTCTAAAGCTTCCTGGACTCCGTCGACGGTGTCATGGTCTGTTATGGCAATGGCTTTCAGGCCTCTCTTCTTCGCGGCTTCCACCAGCTGTTTCGGTGTCAATCTGCCGTCGCTGGCAGTGGTGTGGAGGTGGAGGTCTATCATCTTAGTATGACTGGCCGAACAAAGCCAGATGCTTTACCGGTCTGTTGCATTTGATGCATTTCCCTTTTCCTGGGTTGACCAGGCGGAGGGAGCCCTTGGTCTCCTTCCTGATGTTCAATGAGCATCCGGTGTTGCCGCACCAGGGAGCGATAACGAATCCTTCCTGGGCCGATAGGACTTTTTTCATCTCCTGATAGTCATCTGTGGTCGTTGTGTGTTGTTCTTTCAGCCTGTCGGCGCGCTTGAAGAGGTTGTTCTGTATGGAGAGGAGGAGGCCTGCTATCTGGTCATCGGTCTTCTTCTCGATCTTAATCGTCTGCATGGTGTCGCGGCGGAGGATCTTGTCGTCGGATATTATCAAAGGAACGCCTTTCAGCACCCACTCATTCACTGTTCCGCCCTGGACTGTGCGAAAGCCTTTCAGTCTCGTGTTCCCGTCGACGACGGCAACCTGGTAGGGCGCTATCATGGGCGGCAGGATCAAGCCGTTGCCGTCGCTGTGGACCATGGCTATTGCCCCGATTATCCTCGTGGTGAGGCCGGCGCAGGCATACCAGACGAAATCGTCAGCCTTGATGTCGAATGCCTTGCTGAAATTCTGGCCAAGGCTGTGAGAGGTGGCTATCTGGACTGATTTATGGTCCTGCATCATGGCCTCAAGGGCCAGGGTGTACACTGCGCCTGGGAACTTTCTTCTCTCGGGCTTCCTGCCCTTGAAGATAGGGATGGCGAGATAGTTTTGGATGAATTCGATGTACATATCGTAGAGCTTCTGGGCTTCCTCGTCGCATTCCTTCTGAGTTGAAAAGAATGAGTGCGCCTCGTGCCAGAGGAACTCGTTGTCCCTGATTATCGGCAGGTTGGGCTTGAGTATCTCCATGCGCACTATGTTGCACCACTGGTTCAGCCTGAGCGGCAGGTCGCGATGCGATCTTATCCACCTCCTCACTGCAGGGGCTATCACTGCCTCTGAGGTCGGCCTTATTACTAGTTTTTCCTTCATCTCCGTGTCGCCGGCGTGGGTGCATATCGCAGCTTCCCTGACCAATGACTTGTAATGCTCCTCCTGCTTCTTGAGCTGTGATATCGGTATGAATGAAGGGAAGGAAGCGTTCTTATATCCTAGTCCTTTCAGCTTCTGGTCGAGGACTTGCTGGGCCTGCTCCCATATCGCATAGCCATAACTTAACAGGACGCTGAAGCCCTTGACTGGAGATTCGTCGACGAGGCCGGCCTGCTTGATGAGCTGCCTGTACCTTGATTCGGTCATGGCGACTGCTTTGGTTTTGTCTCGAGTCGCAGAACCCTTTCTTGGGTGGGTGGGGGCAGAGGGCGGGGAAGAGTTGAGGGGGCTTTTACGTTTAGGGCTCTTGCGGGCGGGGGCTTTCTTGAGGCGGTTTACACCATATCTGTCTCGACTGGGACCACCTGTTCTTGGGTGGGTGGAGGTTTTGGGTGGATGTGCGTACCTGGGACTGTTCATCATTTTTCGGCGCGTCATAGTATCACCTTGATGTATTCATGCCTGTCATTGGTGTAGGAGTCGAAGTATCCGACGACCAGGCGGTGGTATGGCTTTCCTTTCTTCGGCTCGACCTTCTCCAATATGCCGCGGGCCTCAATCAGTTCACCGGGCTCTGCGAGCATGCTGTAATCTCTTGAATAGAAGACAACCCCTGTCAGATCATCCACAGCCTTCCCGCCTGTCTTCCCGCCTTCGAGGACTTTGTATTCTTTCACCTTGTATCTGCCGGGCCGGACAGTTGAGTCGTGGTTATCTGCGACTGTCGCTCGTATCTTGGCTATGCCCTGGTCGACAAACTTCTCGCTGCCCCACTTAGACCGGATCTCGTCCTCTTTCTCAACGGCGAAGATGACGAACAAGGTATCGTCGAAGAATCCCTCAGACCGGATGCGCTGCTTGAGGAACAAGAAATCTTTCTCAGAGAAGACCTTGAAGCGGTTCCTCCTCTTGTGGTAGTCGAGCCATTCCTCTTCGGTCTTCCACCTCAGCTTCTGATGCTGTGCCTGCTTGAGGAATTCCATGAGTTTCCAATAATTCTCCTTGCCGTACACGACGATGTTGATGTCAGACTTCTTGGAGGAATAATGCCCCATGAGCGTAGAGTAGGTTATGCCGAGGTCCTTGAGTTCCAGTCCGCTGTTGAGCAGGAATCCGACGAACTCATGGCAGGTCTTGAGATGTGGGTCCATCTGGCCGGGTGGCATCTTCATCATGTCTGTCAGGCCGGTCTTGGGAAAGTATATGCGCTCAATCCTGTCGAGGGGAACCTGGAAGAAGAGGCGTCTGCCTTGGTGCATGTCGCTGTGGAAGACGTATTCAGGATATTGTTCCTTGAATGCCTTGATGTATGATGTCAGCTTCTTCCTGTCGGCCCAGAGGTTGAGGCGGTTCATCCGCTTGCCGGAGATGAAGCGGTACTGGAAGGCGTCGCTGTGGATGATGTCTGTGGGGATGTATTTCGGTTTGACCAGGATGGCGTTGATGGGGTGTTCGTTGGCATAGCTCTGGCAGTACAGGCCGTCTTTCGTGGTTATTATGGATGATTCGTAGAAGTGCATCTAGGTCACCTTCAGGTATTCCTTCTCCCGCCTGTCGGTGGTGTAGGCGTCGAAGTAGCCTATCGTGAGGCGGTGATATTGGTCTCCATCCTTTGGCGTGACCTTTTCTAACAGGCCGCAGGCTTTAATCCTGTCGCCTTTCCTGGCCTGGTGCATGAACGGCAATGAGTAAGTGACGACCTGTTTTACTTTGATATCTTTTCCGATGACGTTCCCTTCGATCTTGTAGCAAGCCGGCCGGACGATGCTGTCATGGTCGTCGGTCACGGTGCCCTCAACTTCTGCTGTGCCCTGCGGTTCATAAGACTCAGCGTCGAAGTCATTCCACATCTCGTCCGGCTCCTCGACGGTGAACAATGTGAAGACGTTGCCGTCGAACGTGCCTTCATAGAACTTCTTCAGCATGTGGTCAGCGTATTCCTCCTCGGTGAAATGTCCGGATTCTGCTGTGCGGTGCTCTTGGTAATATCTTATCCATTCCCCCCTGGTCTTCCACTTGAGCTTCGGGTGGGTCGCTGTCTTCAGGAAATCTAGGATTTTCCAGCCGTTTTCCTTGCCGAAGATGATCATGTCGATGTCTGATATGCCAGGCGTGTAGTTGCCCATCAGGGTGGAATGGGTGATTCCTAGGTCTTGTTTCTTCACTCCGCTCTTGGTGAGGAGTTCTATCAGGTCTACGACGGCTAATAGGTAATTATCGAGGTCTTTCCTGGGCACTTCCAAGAGTTCCTTGAGGCCCTGCCTGGGGTCGTGGACCTTCATTATCTTGTCTTTAGGTATGACGAAGAACCAAGTCGATCCTGTGTCGAGGAAATAGTCAGGGAATCTCTTCCTGAGCTGATTAATGTTGTCATTGACCTTCTCTTTCTTCGCGAACAGGTTGAGACGGGTCATGCACCTGCTGAAGATGAACCTTCTCTTGAGGCCCTCGCCCTTGATTATGTCTGAGGGGATGTATTTCGGCTTGACGATAATCTTTCCTTCAGGATGATGGTTGGAGTAGGTCTTGCAGTGGAAACCGTCGACGGTGTCGATGAGGACTGACTCGTGGAAGTGCATTCATGTCACCTCTATCGGCTTGTGCTTGATGGTCTTCGGGATCTCTTGATCGAGGAGTCTCAGCAGGGTGGGGGCTATCTGTCGGATGTCGATCACGCCCAGTTTTCCTTTCTTTATTCCTGGCCCGGCGATGATGAAGCAGCCCTGCCTGGAGTGGCCTGCGCTGTCCGCTCCGACTGCGGTCTCCCAGGAGTAAAGGCCTTCTTGGCCCAGGTCTGGGTTGGAGGCCCAGCTGAGGTCGTCGAAATAGACTGTCAGGTCTGGGCAGCCCTCAGCGTCGGGATCATCGTAGATATCTTCTTTCCTGAAGACCTTGGTGTTGAGCTGTTGGCCTTTGTCGTCGGGGATGAGCTTGAGCTTATTTTCTATCTCTTCAAGGGTAATCTGCCAGTCTTCCAGGTCTTTATTGACGAAAATCCTGGCATGGTAAGCTCCGGTGGCCCATGCCCTGCTTGATTTGTCGATGAGCTCGAACTTGAACCTGGTTTTTTCCTTGATATCCTTGTTGAGCTTGAGATAGCCCTCCTGCATGAGCCAGTTGTTGATGTTTATCTTGCCCTCCTGCCTGGCCATGCCGTGGTCTGATGCGACGATGATTATCGTGTCGTCGTCGAGGAGGTTGAGGATCTCGCCGAGCTTCTTGTCGAGATAGATGTAATAGTCCTTCAAGGCGTCCTTGTGCTTGGAGTCTTTTATGAACCTCCTGTGTGTCTGGTCGAAGTGCTGCCAGAGCATGTGCTGAAGCCTGTCTGTCCCGATCAAGACTGTGATGAAGAGGTCCCAGTCTTCGCTGGTGATGAGGTCTTTCATGAGAGTTGTCTGCATGTCAGACATCTCATAGGTCCGCTTGAGGAGGGTGTCGATGTCCAATGACTTGTGGCCTGCAAGGCCTTGGGTGACATCGAAGAAATTGTCTGTGCTGCCTAGTTTCTTTATCTTCTCTTTCAGTTCTTTTGGGTAGGCGCAGTCTGAATCTATGTCCGGGGTGAGGAAGCCGGAAACCATCATTCCGTTGATGGGTCTTACAGGGAAGGATAAGGGGACGAAGAGGGATATAGTGCGCTTCTTGTCTCCGAGGATGTCCCAGATCAGTTCTGTCTTGATGTTGTTCGAGCTTACGAGGCGGGTATTGCCATCATTATCTTTGTAGGTGTAGGCGAAGACTCCTATCTTAGAAGCATCTTGGCCGGATAGCATCGAATTCCAGGCTATGTTGGTTGCAGGCGGGATTGTGCTTTCCATCCTTGCATGGATGCCGTTCTCTATCAGGGCTGAGATGTTCGGCAGGTCGGCCTTCCATCTGTCGAATATGAGTTCGGGCGGAGCGCCGTCTATCCCGTAGATGAATATCTTGGTCATTTTAGTCTAAATAGCCTAGGCTTCTGAGGCGTTCTTTCACCTTTTTTTCATCTTGTTCTGAAAATGCCTCTTTCGGCTTGTCCTGGCTCTCTACGTTCGAGAGGACCTGGCGCATCACATAGGTGACATAGCTTGAAACCGAGTTGAATCCGGTGCCTTCTATGCGCTTCTTTATCTTCTCTGCCAGGACTTTCGGTAGTGATATAGTGGTTATGTTGCTCTCTGTCATGCAATCACCCCAATAGATATTAATTGGATTTCATTGAAATATATGTGTTATTTATAAATCTTCCTATTGGCGGGATTATTTTCAATATTGAAAATTATTAAAGGGTCATCTGCTGTTCTATCTTGATCTGTTCTATGACTTCCGGGCCGTTGTTCTCCGGGCTGTTGATGAGCTTAGAGATCGGGAAGGCTTTCATGCCGTCTTCTGGGTAGGTCTTCATAAGTTTCTTTGCGTCTTCTGGACCGTCTGTGAGCCAATTCGTTTCCTTCTCTTTCGGCAGGATGACCGGCATCCTGTCGTGTATCGGTTTCAGCAGCTTGTTGGGCGCGCAGGTGATTATCGAGAAAGTGCGTATGTCCTGCCACTCGTCCCATATCCCGGCCATGGCAAAAAGGTCCTGCTTCAACGTCACTCTGAATGGGACCTTCTTTGAGCCGACTTTCTTCCATTCATAGAATCCGTCTGCGATTACCAGGCAGCGCTTGTGCCTAAATGGTCCCTTGTATGACGGCTTCTCAACAACTGACTCAGCACGGGCGTTTATCATCTTATAACCCATCTTTTCATCCTTGGCCCAGCTCGGGATGAGGCCCCATCTGAGCATTGAGACCGCCTTCGGGCTCTCGTTCAGGATGACAGCCGTGGTCTGAGAAGGGGCTATATTATAGTTAGGCCTCAACTTTGGCATGTCCTCCAGGCCGAACCTGTACGCAACAGAGTCGATGTTGAAGAGTGAAAACCGGCCGCACATACATAATAGTAATGGCCCTATGCTTATAAACGTTACTGGCAACTGCCTCTCATCCACAACCCTTAAAAACCCGGCATGATTCCGGCAGTGGATGGCAAAGCTGATAATCATCGGCCTCGACGCCGGCACGTTCGACCTGGTGCTGCCGTGGGTCATGAAGGACAGGTTGCCGAATCTCAAGAAGCTCATGCAGGCCGGGGTCTCGGCAAAGGTCATCTCGACCATACCGCAGGTAAGTGCGCAGGCCTGGCCTGTCATCTATACTGGCAAGAACCCGGGAGAGATAGGAGCTTACAACTTCTCATACTACAAGGAGAACAGTTACGAGACCACACTGATAAATTCCACTAAGATCAAGGCGAAGTGCCTATGGGACTATATCACTGAAGCAGGCAAGAGCTGCGCCATCGCATACATACCAACGCTATATCCACCTCGGAAGATAAATGGCATAATGGTGACGGGAGGGATGCTAACCCCTGATGCTTCACAGTCCACTTGGCCAGCTGATTTCCACGAGGAATTCCCTGAAGGATACAAGCTGTTCGCGCCGGCATACGAGGGCATGGACAAGGAGCAGTTCATCAAGGAGAACCTGGAGATATTCGAGCAGCAGAAACAAGTGATAGACAAACTGATAGCCAAGAACTTTGATCTTGTGCTGGCAGAGTTCACCATTACAGACATCTTCGGCCACATATTCTGGAAAGAGCAGGAGGAAGAACAATCAAATGCGTTGTTCGAGTGCTACAGGCGCATCGATGAATATGTGGGCAAGCTGATGGAGAAGGATGCCAACCTCATAGTGATGAGCGACCACGGCATGGGCAAGCTCGATGAGTTCTTCTACGTGAACGACTGGCTGATACGCGAGAGGTACCTCAGGCTCAAGGGAAGTAAGCCGCTGCAGGCAGGGATGGGCAGGATAGGCTTCACCCGGGACACGGCTCTCAAGATACTCACAAAGCTCAGGCTGAAAGGCCTGCTGAAAGTCGTGCCCAAGAAAGTGAAGGAGGCAGTACCGATAGATGACAGGGGAGATGTCGGAGCCTTGAGAGTCGACTGGGGCAACACAAAGGTCTTCGCAGGAAGCTTCGGACAGTTGTATATTAACAATGTAGGTGTCCGGCCGCAGGGTATCGTGACAGATAAGGAATATCCTGAGCTGATCGCTGAGATTAAGGATAAGCTCAAGGCTGTCTTCAAGGAGCGCAAGCTGGAATTGTATGAGAAGAAAGACCTCTTCAAGGGCGAGCACGCTGACAATGCGCCTGACCTCACAATCATGGTGGACGACAACAAGATGATAACAGAGCAGTCAACAGGGCATGAGACCCTCTTCGGGCTGAACAGGAAGACCGGCACAGGGCATCACCGCCTGGAAGGCATGTTCATCGCATCAGGACAGTTGTTCAAGAAGAAGATATGGATAAAGGACATGAAGCTGGCAGACTTCACACCGACGATACTTTCCGCTTTGGGGATACCCCTTCCAAAGGGCCTGGAAGGACGGGTTGTCGAAGAGGCCTTCGAGGGGAAGCCGGATGAATCAGGGAAACCCGGAAAACAGGGGCCAGAGGCAAAGAGCGAAGAGAAGGAGAAAGTGGACCAGGCGATAAAGGGACTGAGATTATAAAGATATTATTCGTTCTTATATATCGACGGCTCATTAGAAAGTCTTGTTCTCACAAAGAAATGTCTGACATTTCTTGTGCCCCAAAAAACCACAGAAATTTCATTT
>JAHIVG010000011.1 GCA_018816705.1 Nanobdellota archaeon | reverse complement strand
TGGTTTGGTTGTGAAGTTGAAGGCTGATGTGGAGGCTGCTAAGAATCCTCCTGTGGAGAAGAAGGAAGGTGAGGGTGGTGGGGTGGCTGGCGCTGCTGCTCCGGCAGAGGGTGCCCCGGCAGAAGCCGCACCTCCAGCAGAAGGTGGTTGAAGATGTATTTGAAAAGACCGACGGACGAGAAGATTGAGGACAAGCTGGTTGAATACAGGGATGCGCTCCAGGATCTGAAGCTGGAGATCAGCGAGATAAGGAGAGATGGCTATGACACATCTATCCTGGACCTGAAGGTCGTCG
This sequence comes from Nanobdellota archaeon, assembly GCA_018816705.1. Classification (GTDB taxonomy): domain Archaea; phylum Nanobdellota; class Nanobdellia; order Woesearchaeales; family JAHIVG01; genus JAHIVG01. The sequence goes on along the minus strand of JAHIVG010000011.1, from coordinate 7,050 downwards.
AGGTCGAGCCCCAGATAAAGATGGCACGCGTCACGTATGAGAAGAAGGATATCGAGAAGGTCCAGGAAAAGCTGGATGGGATCAAGAAAGAGATGAAGACGACCAAGGAAGGCGACCCGTTCAAGAGGATCATGGACCTGATTGAGCAGTGCTTCGATGACCTGAGGAACGACAAGAAGGGTGATGCGATCTCCAAGTGGAAGGATATCCAGGAGATTTATAGGATCCTCCCGAAGGACCTCCAGAGGACGGTCTTCAGGGCCTGCCTTGAGCTGAGAAGGAGATGCTCTTGATATGGAACTCAGCGAGATAGAGGACTGGTACGAGGAGGCCAAGACGACGGCCATGGAGAAGTTCGTCAAGGTGGTCAATGCCCACAGGGACGAGCTCATCGGTGCCAACACGTCAGAGTCCTTCAAGAACAAGAATCCTGAGGCAGAGGCCGCGGACATCCTCCAGGTCGAGAGCCGCTTCAAGAGCGCTTTCCTCAAGGAGATGGCCGACATCAAGAAGAAGTACCGTGAGATGCAGGACCATTACGAAGGGGGTGTGGTTAAGGCCGGGAAGAAGAAGGCCTTCAAGTCCAAGACCATCGGGAGATTCACCAGATACCTGAAGGCGAGGAAGATCCTCAAGGAGCAGCAGGCTGAAGAGAAAAAAGTGATTGCCGAGAAGAAGAGGATCATCAAGGACATAAAGGTCAACATACCAAGGAGGATCAAGAGACAGAAGCTGTCTTTCAAGTCTTACACACTGCTCAAGCCGGTCCGGAGGTTCTACTGCCATCACCTGTACCAGTCGGTGGATTACTTCGTCAGGCCGGTGAAGAGGCGCCACCAGAAGAACCTGGCCTTGCTCGACAAGACCAAGCAGGACACCATCAAGGCACTCAAGAAGCTCCTCGAGAATACCATCAAGCTCTCAAAATCCACGTCTGCAAAACTGCTTGTCAAGCTGAAGAAGCTACTCGTCCTCATCGGCAAGGGGATGGCCAAGCTCAAAGCGGGCATAGACAGAACCAAAAAGACCCTTCATCTCGTCAAGAAGGAGGAGGAAGAGGTCGAGGAATCGTTGATGTGATAGGCGATGCGGACCCGGCCTAGCGGCTTTCCACCCATTCGCTTCCCCTTCCACCATACCCCTACACCACCCTGCAATGTATTGCCTATCAAATCAGGCCGATAAGGCCCATCCTCACTCACAAGCCTTCCACTATCAATTTATCCAGTCCGCATTCTGGAGTTACGACAAAGATTTTTAAATGAACAACAAGAATTAGTCTCTGGGGTGTATTAGTGCCAAATGGTAAAAAAAGAGGGATAAGTAAAGCTAGTTCTATAATCGGCACTAGAAAGATAGAGGGCCTCCTCGACCAGAACGAGCGCGACCTCCGGTTCATAGACCATTCACTCATCGTCACCGACAACGCTATCCGCCGCCGCCAGGACGAGCTCAGGAAGAAACAGGACTTCCTGCACAGGCGGAAGAGCATCCTCGAGAGGCTGGCAGCCCAGATGGAGAAGGAGGAAGCCTTGCTGGCAGAGCGCAAGTCGAGGCTGAGGAAGGAATACCAGGATGAAGAGAGGCGCAAGAAGAAGCTTCACGAGCTTGAGGCCCACATACGCACCCGTCTGAAAGCACACCAGCAGGACGTCAAGTCACTGGAGCAGGAGAAGGCCAGGCTGGAGGCGAAAAAGCAGGCATTGAGCGGCCAGAAGAAGGAGCTGAACGTGCTGATCAAGAAAGAAGAGCGCCGCATCCAGGCATTAGACAATCAGAAGAGGGACCTTGGCAAGGAGCGCCGCCGTCTGCAGGACAAGGAGACCGGCCTGAACAAGGCCAAGCAGGCCATTCTCGACCAGACAAGATCCCACTTGAAGTGGGAGAAGAAGCTGGAATCCAAGGAAAAGAAGCTGAAGACCAAGATAGAGCAGGAGAAACAACGCATATCCATGCTGAAGGCAGAGCTCAAGGCCGTGAATGATGAGACGAAAAAAGAGGAATCCATCCTCAAGGGCCGCATAAACAATCTCTCCAAGATGATGATCACCCTCGGCAGCAAGAAGGCTGAGCTGGAGAAGCTCATCTCAGGCGAGGAGCTCAAACTGGCCAACCTGCGGGAAGAGCTCGCCCAGGAACGGTCAGAGCTCGACCAGAAGGGATCAGCCCTGGACAAGCTGGAGAACGACCTCGTAAAGGAGAAGAGGCTGTTCGAGGAGAAGACCGCATTGTTCAAGAAGAGAGAGGAATCATTTGAGACCAAGAGCCGTGACATAGGCATCCGGGAGAAGCAACTGGAATCAGAAGAAGAGGGGATCGAGGCCAGGGTCAAGAAGATATCAGAGAAGGAGACCAAGCTCGACAGTGATTATCGCTCGAAAGAAGCCGATCTGAAAGACCTCATGAAAAAGATCAGGGATGCGCAGTCACAGCTCTCTAACCTGCAGGAGATGCGCGCCAGGGAGCAGGCAGCCCTGATGGACGCAAAGGACCAGCTCCACAAGGAGAGGAAAGAGCTCACCGATTCGATCAAGGAGCTCCACAAGGAGAACGACAGGCTGAGGGAGGAACACAACAAGGCGACCTCTGCCAGGAGGGAGCGCGAGAAGATAGAATCAGACCTGGATTCCCTAAAAAAGAGGCTGTCTTCTGCCAGGAAGGACGAGGCTGAGCATCAGAGGGTGTTGAAGAGCCTCGAAGATTCAAAGCAGGAGCAGGCCAGAATCAACGGCGATATCCAGCGCCTGAAGGCAGAGCTCGGCGAGTACCAGGCCATGGAGGACGAGCATCAGGCATTGAGGCGCCGCCACGATGACCTGAAGAGCAAGGTGATGAAACAGGAGAAGGCCAAACAGGCTCTGCAGGAGAAGCTCAATACCAATGAGAAAGAGATATCAAAGCTCTCGCCTGCTGTGAGCCAGCTCACGGTGAAGAAGCGTGAGCTCGAGATACACGTCACCGACAAGAGATCCATGCTGGCAGAGCTCACCTCTGAGGTCAGCAAGCTGCAGCACGCTTCGAGGAAGCTGAAAGAGAAGAGCCAGAGCGAGCAGCTGTCCATCAAGGGTGAGAAGGAGCAGCTATCCCAGCTCTCCAAGGAACTCGATGAGAAGGAATCGCAGCTGAAGGACCTCGACATGAGCCTCCAGAAGAAGAACAGGGCTTTGGCCGCAGAAGAGGGTCGCCTCCTGAGGCGGATATCCACTCTCACTGAAGAGATAGACAAGAAATCCATATTCAATATGGAACTGACCGAGGCTGTGAAGCTGAAGAAGGCCGAGATCAACCACAACCTGAAGGAGCTCAAGCAGGAGAACGGTCTTCTCGAGATGAAGAAGGCTGAGCTGCAACAGCTCGAGAGCAGCATCACATCACATCACAGCGAGCTCCAGAAGCTCAGGCAACGCCACGCAGTCCAGGAGGCCAAATTCTTGAAGGATCTTGAGCTGCTGAAGAAGAGGGAGCAGGCGATAGAACGGAACGAGAGGCACATAGAGAACAGGCTGGAGCTGATGGCCAGGGACGAGAAGCTCCTTGCGAAGAAGACAGCCAACCTGACAAGACGGAAAGCCGAACTGACCAAGGAGATCCAAAGCCTCGAGGCAGATAACACCAAGGCCAAGGAAGCGCTGGCGTCCCAGCTTATCCTCATCAAGAAGGGGGAGGATACGCTCACGAGCATCAAGAAAGAGACTTCCGGGCTGAAAGCAGAGAGATACTCTTACCTCAGGTGGAAGAGACAGCTGGATACTAAGAAGCGGAATGTCTTATCAGACCTCAGGAAGAAGAGACTCGCTGCTGAATCAGAATTGAGCAATAGGAAGAAGGTCCTAGAATCAGAGTTGGGCAAGAGGAAGATGGCTGCTGAATCAGAATTGGGGAAACGGAATAAGGCCCTTGAATCAGAATTTATGAGGATCCGTAAGAAGTCATCCCAGCTCAGTTCGGGCATCAAGAAGCTCACCGGGGATAGGGAACAGGTGTCAAAGGACATCAGCGCTAGGCAGAAGAGGCTGCAGTCCATCACCAAGAGGCTCGAGGAAGCTGAGAAGAGTCTCGCTCTCACCAAGAATGAGGCCAAGAAAGCCTTCTCAGGCCTGAAGGCAAGAGAGATGCTGTTAGCGAGGGGGGAGGACCGCCTGGCAATCAAGGATACGGCCTTGCAGAAGAAGGACGAGGAATTGAAGAGGAAGGCCGAGACCCTCATCGAGCTCGAGAAGAGGATGCAAACCGATAGGAAGGCCCGGACCGAGGCTGACATCCAGAAGAGCCTGCTTTCAAAGGCCAAGAAGACCATGAAATCCATCAACAAGGACCTCTCCAAGGGAAGGCTGGCCAGCGTCGAGAAGAGCTATGCAAGCCTCGAGTCGATCTATGATAAGCTTGACAAGGGGAACAAGAAAAGACTGTATTCAGAGATCATGGGGCTCTACAGCAAGATACGATCTTCAAGAGGGTGATCAGGTGCCCAGAGACACCCCGGACGAGCGTTTTCTTCTAGGTAACCAGTCAGGTGCTTTCTTCACAAACGGGTATTCAGGCATGGGTTTCTGCATCGCAGACCAGGGCAGATTAGTGAACATACTCCACCCCATTGAAGGTGACAGGGCGACGCACCACCTGACCTCAGTGGATGTCGGAAAGGTCAACTGGCTGCTTCCGATGGGCCATGACGCCCTGATAATGACATCCCCTCCTTCCAAGAGGAGCTGGCTGTTCGACATCAGGCGTTTCGGCGACATGAGGCAGTGGGGGAGGGCCTATGAAGTGAAGGAGCAAGGCAAGCGCCTCATCATCAGATTTTCAAAGAAGACGGATCATAGGGAGGATCAGACAGACGGCGAAGAGGAATTCAGCATGGCCTGCGGCATATCAGCTCCAGCCGGGACGATAGTGAAGACCGGTGAATGGGTGCAGGCAGGCGAGAGGCACGTTTTCGAGGCCTGCACAACAGAGGGGACCAAGGTCATCGTCGCCGCGTCATCCTCAGAGGCCAGGCTGGTCAAGCTCCTGTCGAGCCTGGAGAGGAATGAAGGCTCATTGAGGCAGCACCACAACCAGTACAGGGACCGCGTCGTGAGGGCATCCAGCAGGATCATGGGCTATGTGGCCCACGGCCTCGACAGCCTGCTCTCTCCGCTGAGTGAGGATTCCTGGCTCAGGTTCCCTTACAGGTCAGACACTTTCGACCTGCTGACAGCCGTCCCGGCATTGACGTATGAGAAGGAATATGAGCACGCGATCGACATAATATCCAAGAAGCATAAGGCGTCTCCAGAGATAGCGCTCTGGCACGTGTTCAGGACGAACCAGCTTCTGAAGATGCTCGCCTCCAGGCATATGCTTTCCAAGTACCTGAAGCCCTCGAGGATACAGAAGCTCACGATAAATGCCATAAACCTGGCAAATTCTATTGAGGCAGACAACCCGATAACGGTATCCGGCAATTCGGATGTGGTCATCCAGGCTCTCGCCCTGTCAATGTATGATTTCCTCCACATAATAACAGACAATGAGAAATGGAGGAAGCTCGAGCTGCTGGCAGCCCATCAGGCCAAGAAGGACTTCTTCCGGGGCGGTATGCTGAGGGATTTCAAGGGGAGCGATGATTACGGCTTCCGCTCTTACCTAACGGCATACATCTATCCCAGGATGCTCTCCCACCATGAATGGACAGACCATTTCACCAGGCTGCTCGACCAGTCCTGGAGAAAGGGGGGCAGGGCATGCGAGGAGAACTGGATAAACAACATCGCAGGGACAGTGCTGACAAACCTGCACAGATCCTTCTTCAGGCCGTTCGTGGAAGGTATCCATGGCCTCGGCATGTCAGAGATCACTACAGGGTGCATGGGTTATTTCCAGAAGGAGGGTTTCATCGACGGCAGGGCCACTGCGACATTCATCGAGCTGAGCCATCATCTAGGCGCTGTCAGGTTCACCGAATAGACCCCGATCACCTCACCAGTGTCATCATCGATCGATATTATCAGCCCTGTGGTCTTGTTCTGCGAGCTCACATTCATCAGCACGCGCCACTCGTTCTCGATGTTCTCGATGTCGAGCATGGAGATTACAGCCTCGCTCACACCCTGCATGCTTTCGTTGTCAGAGGTGAAGAACCTCACGCGGTTGTTTGTGAAGTTCTGTGCTATAGCGACCGCATCTTCCTTCCCTATGTTCTTGCAGCCCGGCACGAGCAGAAGCAGGGCGATGGCCAGTATCAGGATCCTCATTTTTCGAACAGCCTCTTGAAAGCGGTCTCTACGTCATCCCGTGCTATAACGCCTTCTTTCTCGAGTATCTCCATCAGGGCCTGCATCTTCAAAGTGATTTCCTTGAGGTTGGCCCTCATCTCTGCGGTTTCAACGTCCATCATTCTCACCTATTCATCCAATACGATCACTTCGCATAGCTTCTTCTTCCTGACCAGGCGGATCCACTCTGTTGTCTCATGTCCTGGTCTCTCGGCCACGAAGAAGGGCTTTTTGTTGGCCTTGTCATATATGAAGTATTCCGGCACTCCCCAGGTCTTCCTGCTTATCGTCTGCAGGGCCTTGTATCTCTTCTTCGGCAGCATGCCCAGCATGGTCCTGAGGCGCCTCTCATGATCCCTTATGAATTTCTCGTGGAAAGGTATGGACTTCACCACATGCTCCTCGAAGTGCCTGTACCTCTCATGCGAGGTCTTGCCTTTCGAATGCTGCTGGTGGAACAGGTGGGGTTTCTCCCTGTGTTTCCTGAGCTTCTTGACATGCTTCTTGTGCCATTCCAGCTCGTAATCCAGGTCGACGTTGAAGTATGGTGCTGCATAGAAGACACGGTAGTCAGGAGTCCTGTAATGGCTGATGCCCCTCTTTTCCATGCAGAGCATCCCGGGGAAGGATGTATTTAAAGGTTTCTGACAAGCTAGACTTTCTGAAGTTTCCTTTTAAATAGAAAAATAGAAGTAGTATTTGCCTCATTGTTTCTTTGACTAGGAAAAATGAAACAAATACTACCCAAACTAAAAGAACTTGACAAGCATTTAAGCTTTGCGAAAAAAGCGTT
>JAHIVG010000010.1 GCA_018816705.1 Nanobdellota archaeon | reverse complement strand
CCCACAGTTCCTTGTCGGCTATCTTCTCCCTAATGATGCGGCCGCTGCTCTCCACTCCCTGCATGTTGAAGCGAGCGAACTCATAGATGGATGTCTCATCATATCCCAGCTGTCTCTGTAGGTATCGCTGGAGCTCGTTCCTCATCTCAAATTCTTTGCTCCTCAGCCTGTGGGTTATCTTCTGGATGCCGTCCATGACCGCGTTCTCGAAGTCGTAAGTCGGCCACAGCCTGTACTTCTTCCCTGTCCTGCAGTGCGGCTCGTCCATGATCCTCATCAGCGCCGGGTCCCTCATGGCAGAGTTCTTGTGCTCCAGGTCAATCTTGGCTCGGATTATGAACTTACCTTCTTCTGCTGTCTTCATCTCTTCGTATCTCTTTACGTTCTCTTCAGGACCGAGTGGGCGGCAGCTGCACGGCTCTCCCTTGGCGCGTTTCGCCTTCATCTCTTCTTGGGTGCAGGAACAGGTATATGCTTGCCCTTGTTTCAGCATGTTCTCGATGTGCTTGTAGAAATCCTCCACGTGGTCTGAAGCGTATGTGACCTTGTCCGGCTTGACTCCGAGCCACTTGTAGTTTTCCAGGTGGATGTCGTAGAACTCCTTCTTGGCCAAGGTAGGATTTGTGTCCTCGAAGCGGAGGATGAACTTGCCTTTATGCCTTTTTGCCAGCTCATAATTGATGAGGATGGCCTTTGCGTGACCGATGTGAGGATATTTGCTCGGTTCCGGCGGGAATGCAGTCGTTATCTTCTCTCCTTTCTGTATCTTCAGGAATGCGAAGAGGTCATGCTCATGAGTCTTCTTTTCGAGTAGCTCTGGCGCCAGCTGCTGCAGCTGCTTTGTCTGCTTTTCCACGCCGAGGGCGTTGACCTCCTTTACTACCTTCTGCACTTCCTTGGCGATCTCTGGAATCTTGTCCTTTGCCAGGCCTAGGTCTCCGATCACCTTCCCGATGACAGCCCCTGGATTGGCCTTGCCGTTGAAGCGGACGGCGTTCTGCAGCGCGTATGCAAGGATGGTCTTCTGTTGGTCCATGATGATGCTTCCATCAACCTGACTATTTATAGTTTGTGTAAATCCCGATAATGCCGGGAAAGCTCTTTCCACCCCCTAATCGGCCTTAAAAGGCTCATCTTTTTGAGAAACCAATCATTTCAATCGAAAATTATTTATACCTGGTTATCCATCCCGCTTATCAGTAGGAGGGTGATACAAATGCCTAAACAGACCAGCACAATCCCAAAAGCCCCGCTAGCACGCATATTGATGGATGCCGGCGCAAAGAGGGTCTCACAGGAAGCATTAGAAATCTTTGCACAGCTGCTCGAGGAGAGGACCACTGAGATAGCCACCCAGGCAGCCAGGATCTCCAAGCACTCCGGCCGGAAGACGGTCCAGAAAGGGGACGTGATGCTTGCCGCGAGGCAATAGATTTAAAAACCAGGGGTTTCTTTCCGCCCAGCATCGGGCCCGTAGCTCAGCCTGGTAGAGCACTCGGCTCTTATTGGACCTTTGTCCAGAAGCGACCGAGGTGTCGCGAGTTCGAACCTCGTCGGGCCCATATTTTATTCTTATAAGGAATCAGAAGCTATTGGTCGTGCCTTTCATTCTAAAATTGCATTGAATATCAAGAAAAAAATTAAACTTTCCTTAACTGTACCATCCTAGTCCCTTCAGCTGGGGAATAAGCACCATTTGGTGTTTCACCCATGCCAAAAATTGAAAGCATTACTAGCACTTTCTTATAGAGTCCCTCATTCTCTGCTTCAGCACCCCTCACTGCCACCTTCAATACTGGACAGCCTCCGGATGATAAGCTACCATCATCAATCAGTATCGGCTCTTGTCTAAATGGAGTCATCTCATCCGTAATAAAAGAGGTGACTTTTTCATCATAAGGTCTTGGAAGATAACCTGTGCCTCTCAAATAAACCGTCATCAAATCTCTGAATAGGTCAACTTGTTCAGCGGGCATATCAACCCCACAATTCCTGCTTGTTTCCATTGTAAGCCTCCCACCTCTTCCAGCTTGAGAATTGCAGTTCATTTATAAAATTATTCTTCAGAATGGTATATCTTCTTCTCGGGCACGAGGTAGATCATCCACCAGGTGCCGCCGGTTATTATGAATTTCAGCAGGATGTTGGTGATGAACATCTGCCACATAACGCCCCAGCTGACGATGCCTGCGAAGGCGATGATGGGGAAGAGGACGCTATCGATCGGGATTGAGATGGTATTCGACACGACAACCCTCAGCCACTGAGGTCTCCCTTTTCCGAAGCCGGATGTCCACCAGGTGTATGTCTGGGTGTCTGCAAGCTCTGATATGACCTGGGCCAGTATCGAGCCGATCACGACCCGCATCTGGATTCCGAACAGGAACTTCCATGCTGCCTGGCCGCCGGCCAATGCCCACTCGGGCTCCGCAGGGAGGAAGATGACGAATTGGTAATACAGAGCTGCGATGAGATTCACCGCGGCTGCCATGTAGATCGTAGTTATCGCTGCTTTCTTGCCCAGCTGCTTGTGTATCATGTCCCTCCAGGTAAAGGTAAAGGCGTAGATGAATCCAGCGTCCATCACGAACCTGCCGAAGAAGGTCAGTTTGGTCGCGGCGATGTTTCCGGTCAGGGCGAAGAATATGTACATGCCGGACAGTACGATCGTGGCCTGGGTCTTGTTGAGCTTCATTATGCTGTTTTGCACGCTGGAGTCTTATAAACTTTTCTAGGATTCATGCCTGACTTATTTGATTTTCCTCTGAGCACCATAATTGATAAAATTTAAAAACCACCGGCATCATTACATCCATCAACAAACCATATGGCGCAGGAATCCAACTCAAAGAACAATAGCCATACAGCCTTGGACAAGAGGCAGAAGGCCACAGCCAGCCCGAAGAGATTTCTTTTCGTGACTCTTGACAGCCTCAGCGCTGACATCGCTTGGCGGATCAGGCTGGAGGGGCATGAGGTCAAGTATTATGTCAAGAGCAAGGAGGACAAGGAGGTCGGCCAGGGATTCATCGAGATGGTGGAGGACTGGAAGAAATTGGTAGATTGGGCCGATATAATCGTGTTCGACGACACCCTCGGCCAGGGCGTAGAGGCGAAAAAGCTCAGGGACGCCGGCAAGGCCGTGATCGGCGGGACCCCGTACACTGATCGGCTCGAGGACGAAAGGGAGTTCGGCCAGGAGGAGCTGAAGAAACATGGCATCAACATATTGCCCTATCAGGCATTCACAAGCTTCGACGATGCCATCCAGTTCGTCAGGGACAGCCCGTCCTGGTATGTGATCAAGCCTTGCGGCCAGGCGGCCAACCTGAAGGGGCTTCTTTTCGTCGGAGAAGAGGAGGACGGCCGCGACGTCATCCAGGTGCTGAACGACTACAAGAATGCCTGGGCCAAGAAGATACCGTCGTTCCAGCTGCAGAAGAAGATAAGCGGGGTTGAGGTCGCTGTAGGCGCATTCTTCAACGGCAGGGAGTTCATCTACCCAATAAACGTGAATTTTGAGCACAAGAAACTCTTCCCGGGCAACCTCGGACCTTCCACAGGCGAGATGGGTACAGCGATGTTCTGGTCCGGGCCGAACAGGCTCTTCAACCTAACGCTGAAGAAGATGGAGGCCACGCTCGCAGCAGAAGGGTATGTAGGCTACATAGACCTCAACTGCATCGTCAACAGCAGGGGCATATACCCCCTCGAGTTCACCAGCCGCTTCGGCTATCCCAGCATCGTCATCCAGGAAGAGAGCATGATAAACCCTATAGGCGATTTCTTCTACCAGCTGGCCTCAGGCAGCCCGGCTCAGCTCAAGGTCAGGTCAGGCTTCCAGATCGGCGTCCGCATTGTGGTGCCGCCTTTCCCGTTCGAGGACAAGGAGACCTTCGAGGTCAAGTCCAAGGACTCGCTGATCTACTTCAAGAAATCCGTGGACGGCGTGCATCCAGAGGACGTGAAGCTGGTCAACGGCGAGTGGATAGTGACAGGTGAGAGCGGCGTCGTTCTTGTAGTGTGCGGCTGCGGCAGCACCATGAAGCAGGCCCAGGCAATGGCCTATAAGAGGATAAAGAGCATCTCCATACCCCACATGTACTACAGGGATGACATAGGCGACAGGTGGTACGAGGACAGCGACAAGCTCCACACCTGGGGCTACATCAGGGAACAGTAGCCGAAACCTTTAAAACCCCTGCGGGAATCTTTCTGAGCATGAAACGAATATTGGCCGTTGTGGGCATGGCCGGCTCTGGCAAGACCGTAGCTACCGAAGGTGCAGTCGAGCAGGGCTTCACGCCTGTCTATTTCGGCGGCATAACCATGGAAGAGCTGAAGAAGCGCAAGCTAGAGGTGACTGAGCTCAACGAGCGCAATGTCAGAGAAGCATTGAGGGAAGAGCACGGCATGGCCGCCTTCGCCAAGCTCTCGATACCTAAGATTGATGCCATAGAGGGCGATGTTGTCATCGACGGCCTCTACAGCTGGGAAGAGTACAAGGTCCTGAAGGAGAAGTACAAGGACCAGCTGATAGTCGTCGCCGTGTATGCCTCACCTAAAACAAGGTATGAAAGATTGGCCATAAGGCCTGAGCGCCCGCTCAAGGAGGAGCATGCGATGGCCAGGGATCTCACCGAGATAGAGAACCTGGACAAGGGCGGCCCGATTGCCATGGCAGATTACACGATCATAAGTGAGGGCTCTATTGAGCAGGAGAAGGAGGATGTCAAGCATGTCATCAACAAGATCAAGGGTTAGCTGGGACGGGTATTTCATGAACATCGCCAAGCAGGTTGCCACAAGGTCGACTTGCGACAGGAAGAGCATCGGCGCTGTGATCGTCAGGGACAAGACCATCCTGTCCACGGGCTACAACGGCTCTATCCGCGGGCTGCCGCACTGCAGCGAAGTGGGCCATGAGATGGAGAACGGCCACTGCGTACGGACAGTGCATGCTGAGGCCAACGCTATCTGCCAGGCAGCCAGGAACGGTGTCAACATCAACGGCGCATCGATATACATCACGGCCTCCCCGTGCTATAACTGCTTCAAGCTCATAGGCAACTCCGGCCTGAAGGAAGTGTTCTACGGCGAGTTCTACCGCGACGAGCGCATAACCGACCTGGCCAACCAGGCAGGGATAAAGCTGAAGAAGCTGGACCTCTAGATATTAACCTGCATCGCGCACGCCGTTATCAGGTCGTAGATCTGCTCTGCATCAAAACTGCGGCCGCCGTTCATCACCGGCTTGGCCAGCCCGACAGGGAACGAGCCGTAGAACTTGTAATCCGTCACTTGCACAAGGGCATGCACCAACACGTTCCCGACGGTGATGTCTGGGAATATCAGCACATTCGCCTCACCCTTAAGCACTGAGTCCGGGCATTTCTTCTCTGCTGCCCCTGGATTTATTGCGGCATCGAACTGCATCTCGCCGTCGATGATGATGTCTTCCCTCTTCTCCTTGACTATCTCCAGGGCCTTCCTTATCGGCTCCAGCACCTCATGTTCGCCGTTGCCCTTGGTCGAGTATGACAGCAATGCCACCTTCGGCTCTATCCCTATGCCCTTGACGAAGTCTGCTGCATTGATGGCTATCTGGGCGAGCTGTTCGGCATCCGGCTTGATGCTGAAGTCCGTGTCTGAGAAGAATATCGTCCTATCCTTCATGACGAAGAAGCACACCGCTGAGACCAGCGGGATGTCTTTCTTGGTGCCGATGACCTGGAAAACTGCCCGCATCCAGTCTGCTGTGGAGTATTTGCACCCGCCAACAGCCCCGTCAACTTTTCCGAGCTTCACCAGCAATGCGCCGAAATAGTTCGGATTCTTCAAGAGCTCTCTGGCCTTCTCTTCTGTCAGGCCCTTATGCTTCCTCAGCTCGACGAGCTTTTTCACATAGTCTTCCATGTCAGGATTGTCTTCGATGCCGATGGCCTCGATGCCCTTCACTTCACCTGATATTTTCCTGAGCAGCACGGGAGTGCAGACCTTGTGCTTCTTTGCCATCTTCGCTGCCTCGACCAAGCGATCATCCTCGCCCTCGACCAGCAGTATCCTGACAGTCTTCTCCTTCGCCTTCTTCTCGATCATCTTCATGATGTCCATTCATATCACCTTCTTCACTGTGCCCTTGTCCGCGTCCACTTCGACCATGTCGCCTGTCTTCAGCGCCCTCGTCGCTATCCTCGTGCCGATTATGCATGGTATGCCCAGCTCCCTGGAGATGATGGCCGCGTGACATGTTATGCCGCCCTCGTCTGTTACTATCGCTCCGGCTTTCCTCATGCCTACCGTGAAGTCCGGCGAGGTCATGATGGTGACAAGCACCTCGCCCTTGTTGACCTTGTGTATCTCCCTGGCGTCGGTAATCACCCTCACATTTCCTGTATACTTTCCTGGCGAGCCTGTCTTGCCCACGACCGTCGATGTCTCATCCAGGGCCTCTTCTCTTGCCTTGACGAACTCCTCAGCTTCCACTTTGTCTGCGAATGTGTGCTTGCCTTTCCCGTCGATGAAATACAGCGAGAGCTCGTATCTCTGGTCGAGCACCTCGGTGTCCGGCTTCCTGCCTTCGACCAAGGCTTGCTTGACCTCCCCTACCAGCATGAACCTTGTCTGCAATTCTGTAAGGCCCAGTCTGGACGCAATCTCCTGTACCATGGGGATGATCTGGTAGTGGCTCTTGGTGTAGATGCCTTTCTTGTAGTCCATGATGAAGGCTCCCACAGCCATCGTCTCAAATATCTTTTGGTGTCTCTCGTCGATGCCCAGTTCTTTTATGAGCTTCCTCTTCTCCTTCCGGAGAGTTTTATAATAATCATCTATCCTGGCGATCTCTATGTGCGCATCCTTCTTCAGGACTCGCTTCAGCTCTTTCAGGAAGTGTCTCTTGTCCCAGAGCATGACACCATAATCATATGGCATCCAGGTGAAGTCCTCTGTGTGCTTGTCTATGTCACCGTTGACCTTGAATCTAGTGATGTTCTTCTCAATAATTGCCAGGTCTTTCTTGAAAAGCTCCCTCAGCTCCTCGTCCGTCTCTATCTTCATCGCTATCTTCAGCAGCGAGAGCTGCTCTTCCGCGGCAAAGGTCTTCTTGTCCGGTGCAGTCAAGACAGCGAGAGCATGGCTCACATTGTCGGTCTTGCTCCTGAGATATTTTTCTAGGAATTCGCTGACCGGCTCCTTTATCACCCAGAACAATGGTTCTGACCAGATGTAGGTCTTCTCGTACAGCCTGCAATACCTATCGTACATCCTCCACAGCTCTTTGTCGTCCAGTCTGGAGAAGTCCGTCTTGGGGATCTTGTCGCTGAATGCGATGAATCCCTTGATTTCCCTCATGTATCTGTCTGCTATGCTGAAGACAAACTCCTGATTGGTGATGACCTTGGTGCTGTTCTCCTGCCGTATCCTTTCAACCTCTTCTTCGGGGGAATACCAGGTCAGCGTACCCTTGAGAAAAGTCACTGCCACGCGGTCCATCGCCTTGCCAACATAGGCCTTATGCCCTGCAGTGGCTGTGAGCACGCTGCCTATGATCTGCACCATGGGCGAGAATGTGACGTTCTCCTTCCGCTGGAGGTAGACCCATTTCAGATTACCACCTTTTTCACGATTCCCTTCTCGGTGTCGATCTCAACTAGAGCTCCGTCTTTGAGGACCTTTGTTGCGTTCCTTGTGCCGATTATGCATGGTATGCCCAGTTCCCTCGAGATTATGGCTGCGTGGCAGGTAATGCCGCCCTCGTCGGTGATTATAGCTGCAGCTTTCCTCATCAGCGGCAGGAACTCGGGCCGGGTCATGGTCGCTACGAGGATGTTTCCTTGCTTGAACCTCTGCTTGGAGACGTCTTTGATTATCTGCACCCTCGCCCTGATAGTCTTGACATGCGCGCTGGCCACCTGTCCCTTGACTTCTGAGGTCTTGTCTGAGAGCGTGGCCTCGAATATCTCCTTCGCTTCCTGGCCGTAGTGCATGTCAAAATGGGCCTTTCCGTCCTTCCTTGTTACAACATAGGTCGATATTTCCCTCCGCTTCCCCAAGAGCTCTCGATTCGCTTCCTTCCCTGCAAGCAATAGCTGTTTTATCTCGTCATATGTGTAGTCCTTGACATCCCAGATGTCAAGCCCGGATCGGTTGGCGATCTCCTTGCCGTATGTCTCGATGCAGTTGTTGGCCCTCACCATGTTGTCTTTCCTCTCGTCCATGGCTTCGCCCATTGTTTCCAGGATGGTGAAGTGCAGCTTGAGGTCGTCTGAAAAACTGTATTTATTGAGCATGCTTTTTTTCCTTCTCTTAAGGGAAGAGACCTTGCCCTTCAGCATCTTATGCTCAGCCTCAATCTTGTCTTTGCTCTTCTTGATCTCCTTCTTAGATGCTTTCCAGAAGTGTTTGTCGTCGAGGAAGCGGATGTCCTTGTAGTTGCTCAGGACATAGTAATAATTCTTTGAGTGCTGTTCGAGCCATGTCTTCATCTGGGCTGTTGGCTTGTTGCTCTTGATGTTGTCATAATGTTTCAGGCAGAATCCGAGTAGCGCCAGCCGTTCCGCTTCCATGAAGCTCAGCATCTTGGGTGCTGACATGGTGAAAATCAATTCTGCGAGCTGTTCGTCTGACAACTCCGGCAGTTCCTTCCTCACGATGGCCTCGAACCTGTTGGTGGTGAAGGCGTCGGTGCATTCGATCGCGGCCGGGAATGACAGGTAATCAACATATAGCTCCATGAATCTCGAGTATGACTTCCAGATCATCCTCTTGTCATATCTCTCCTTCTGCTTGTCAAACCTATTGAATTCTGAGAATAGCTTCTTGGCTCTCTGCCTCGTCATGCCTACTGCCTTCTTCAGGTAATCCTTGTCCTTCTGCATCTTCTCGTAGAAGAAGTCATACAATTGGTATTTCTCGTCCTCAGGCGTTATTTCAAAGACATTCCTGTCCTTCATCACGAGGATGACAATGGACATCAGTTTCGGATGGAAATCCCTTGACATCGTGATGAAGCACTGAAGTGGATGGATTATGGTCTGTACCACGCTAGGGAACTCCTCGTGCCACCAGGCGTGTTTGCGTATCTCCTTCTTCAATCCTTCAGTTATCATACCTGATTATCTCCACGTCCTTCTCCGGCATGAGGCCGTGCTTGGGTAGGTCCATCTTCTTCTTTGCAGGAACGCCCACCCAGAACTCATTCGGTGGTATGTCATTCTTGACAAAGCAGAACATGCCTGTTATCGAGTTCTCTCCTACTGTCACACCTGCGCCGATGACGTTGAAGGCTGATATCATCGCCTTCTTCTTTATGACTGTCCTGCCCATGGCAAACCAGTCTCTCACAAATTCGTGTGTGGCTATCTCGCAGTCAGAGCCTATCATAACCCCGTCCTCGATGGTTATCAGCTCTGGGAATAACGGGTCTAGGAAGACGTTGTAGGCTATCGCCACGTTCTTCCCGATCTTGGCACCGAACATCCTGTAGATGCCGTTCTTGAGCCTGCACGGCGGCAGATACCTCATTATCGTGAATATGAGCCCTGACCAGAGCATCCTCACGGGATTCCTGACCTTGTGCCAGTCGTTCTCCGAGTTGTCCCTGTCGCCCTTGTAGGCCACCTTGGCGTACCTGATGGACTTGTCCTTAAGGACCTTCTTCACTGTCTGTCTCCATTCCTTGTAGAACTTCATTTTATCACCTTGACCACATCATTCTTAAAAACCTTTGTAGCAATATCTATTACAATCATCTTGCCCTCTTCAATCCCTGGTTGAACTCCTTGAGGTATCCCAAGCCCTTCATGTCCTTCTTGACCTGCATCGGGATGCCGACCACAAAGCTGTCTGCGGGCACGTCCTTGTTGATGTAGGTGAAGAGCCCGATGATTGCCCTGTCGCCGATTGTAGTTGGAGGCTCATTGGCCACCCAGCTGGCCATCATGACCTGCTTGCCTATCTTTACCCTACCGAGCCGGAACTCGTCGATTAATATCGAATGTGAGGCGATTATTGCTCCCGCGCCTATCAATGCCCCGTCATCTATCTCAATGAGGTCTGGGAAGAGCCAGTCGATTATGACATCAGGGCAGATCGTGACATCTTTTCCTATCTTGACGCCAATCATGCGGAGGAGGTGGTTCTTGAACTCGCACGGCGGCAGTTTCCTTGTTATCTCCACAATGGCAGCTGTGAAGAGCATCCTGACCGGGTTGCGCAGCCTGTACCACTGGTATGCTGCGTTCATCTTCGGGCCTTTGTACTTTATCCTGGCCTCCCGCTTGGACTTATCTTTTAGGAACTGCCTGACCTGCTTCCTGACATAATCAGTCATGCTACCACCCTGCTTAGAATTTAGCGCTTTTGCTTATAAAGGTTACTGTATGTTCACTTTTTAATTAGCCTAACCAATCCAACAACAGCGACCATAGCCCAGGTACCATTAAGGATCACGAAAGGCAGGAATCCTATGAGTATTGAGGCATAGCATGCGAGTCCCCCTCCTGCGATGTTCATGATTACAAAAGCCTTGGTGTCCTGCCCTACTATCTTGAACAGGTTGAGGAAGAACGCCAGCAGTAGAAGGAACACTCCGGCAGAGCCGACAATCACAGGGAATTCTATCATTACATCATCTGATTATCGCTGCCTTATATATTTAGCGGAATAAGAATGTGGAAGAGGGAGTCGAAACTCCCCCTTCCGCGGTGTCGCTGTTGCTTGATGGTCTCGATAGATTTCTAGTTCCTGCCCGGCACTATTGTCGGCTGGTATGGCTTGAGCAGCGTGGTGCCCATGGCATTCATTGATCTCCTATAGACCTGGCCAGGGTCGTGCAGCTTGGCTATCTCTGCTATCTTCCTGTTGGCATCATATCCTTTCGCCATCTGGACGTGGCCTGCCCCGTCTATCTCGTGCAGGTTGGGCCAGACCCTGTCCGGGTCGTCCTTGAAGGTGTGCTGCTTCTCTGCGATGGTCATCCTGTCCTTGCTGCCATTGATGTATACGACCTTTGAGCTCTTGCTCTTCAGCGGGTTTGAGGCCACGACCAAGAAATTGTCCACGTCTGTATCCCCGTATTTCTCGATATACCTGTCGATGACATCCCCGCCGTCGCTGAGGCCGCAGACCTGCACATAGCCGTTCTTCTCCTTGGCATACCTTATGAGATTATGCAGTTCATCGATGTCAGTGCTCTTCATGTACGCTACCTCTTTGCCCAGGGCCTTGACGAACGGCCTCACGTTCCTCGGGACCTGCAATGCGCCCGGTATGTAGATGCTGTCCGCATTGTCTTCATCTATTGAGTCATAGGGGTTCTTCTCAGTAGAGGGCTCAATAAGGGCCTCTGCGAGCTTGTAGGCCCCTTTTACTATGCCTTTAGCGGTAGGTCTCTTCATGTGCCTGACTCGCTCAGAATACTTCTTGGCATCTGCCCATTCATAATCTGTGCGGCCCTTGTGCGCAGATACCTTGCCTCTCTCAACCGGCTCTTCCACTTCAGCCTCTTCCCCCATCAATGTATCTATTAGCTCATCTATGTTGTCATAGTCAATCTCTTCGAGATCCCCCTCACCGTTCGGTGCCTTGCTCTTGTAAGTACTAGTAGAACTCTCGTATCCAGGATTCGATTCCTCATCGACTGCTTCTTCGGCTTTGCCTTCTTCGGCCGCTTCAGCAGCTTCAGCAACAGTTTCTTCAGTCATGTTTGACACCGTTCATCAAGCAATATTTTACTACCAATTAGTAAGTATTATGACATGATTACTATTTAAACTTTTCGAATATGACGTGAAAAATTGCAGTATTTTTGTATATCAATATACTAAAAAGCATACTAAATAAGTGGGGTTTATAAATAATGATTATTCTAGAGTAGTAACTTTCCAAAAGCCTTAAATGAATCCCGACCCTTTCTTGGATGATAGCTGATAAGCTCAATCGTCAAAGCGTATGATCTTTGATCTCGCCGTCTTCCCAGAGACAATCCTTGCATCCCTGCCAGTCGATTTCTTGAGAAATTTCAGCAGCTCAGCGTTGGCCTTGCCTTTCTCAGGCTCAGCCTTCACCGCAACCCTATAGGCTTGTCTCGCCTCATCAAACCCCAAGAACTCAGCCTTCTTCGAGTTCGGCCTGATGATGACCTTGATCCCTGAGGCATCTTTGGGGATCATCTCACCACCTTGAGGATGTCCTTGATCGAAGCCAAGTCGTAATCTGCTGTGCTCTTTACCTCCTTGATCGTGCCATATATCGCATAAGCGGTCTTCATGCCGACCTTCTTCGCACCCACTATGTCACGTTCGTGCCAGTCTCCGACCATGAGGGTCTCCTCAGGCTTCGTGCCCAGCCTTTTCAGCGCTAGCAGGAAGGCCTGTTTCGCAGGCTTGAACGCCTTGGTATCATCAAGTGTCAATATCACATCAAAGAAGGGCATCAGCTTCGTGGCTGCAAGCCTGGTGTATGCTTCCAATTTGGGAGCGTCCGAGAGTATTGCCAGCTTGATCCCCTTCTTCTTGAGCTCGATGAGCGTCTTCAGCGTGTGCGGGTAGGGCTCTAGAAAACTGGCTTTGATCCGCCTATAGGCCACCACCCCTGAAGCGAGGATGCGCCAGTCTATCTTCCCCATCGTCTCCTTGAGAAAGAGCTGGAATATCTTCTGGTGCTCTATGCCATGCTTCTGGTAGAGAGCAAACAGCTTCTTGATGGCCTCTTCCTTGTCCAGCGGAAGGCCAGCATCTATCATTGCTGATATGGCCTCCTCGCAGCTGAGGCGCTTCATCTTCATGAAATCGATTAGCGTATTGTCTAAATCGAACAGGACTGCCTTGATCATCTTCACTTCCCGAATGCCTCGATCTCCAGCTTCTTGAGGCTCTTGTCCACAGCAAAGAAAAGGTTCCTGTCTTCTGTGGTCGACACAAACTTCTTGCCCAGGCAGAGCAGCCTGGCGTGCACCTCGTAGATCTCGCTCTTCTCCCGCGCGTGCACGGTCTTCATGGACAGGGCTATCTTCTCGAACTTCTCTGTCTTCTCCATGAACTTCCTCACTGTGTTCCCCACGATCTTCTTCAGCACTATCATCGTGGCGTTGTCTATGTCCCTGAAGCCGATCAGCTCGATGTTACCCCCTAGCTGCAGAATATCCTCCTTTTCATCCATGCATAATCCTATGTCCGGCGTGTTTATATGGTTTTTGGTTGCATGCCTTAGTCAAGAGGGCTTTTTATCTTCAGGCAGTCTGTATTCGCCACATGCGTATAGATTGAAGTGGTCTCCAGCCTTGAATGGCCCAGGAGCTTCTGTATGTCATAGAAATCCTAAAATCCGACTACCCAGCCCTGAAGGACTGGGCTTGCGTCGGATTTTCGAGACGGATTTCTAGGACACAAAAAAAGCAGAAAACCATAATACTAACAAACGCATTCATCCTCACCCTAAAGGGCAAGGCTTTCTGCTTTTTTTCGTGTAGCGGATGTCTGTGCCGGACTCAAGCAGATGCGTGGCGAAAGAGTGCCTGAGCATGTGCGGAGTTACCTTTTTCCCTATATGCTTTCCTGCCTTTTCCAGGACTTTCTGGATCGACTTTATAGAATACTTCCCCTTGCGGCCCTCAAGCAGGTAAGGCGTGCTGAACTCGTTCTCGCAGAGGTAGCTCAACAGCTCTGCCTTTAGCCTCTTTGAAAGGATGGTCATCCTGTCCTTCTTCCCCTTGCCCTGGCTCACGAATATGGTGCTGTTCTCGGTGTCGATATCAGACCTTTTCAGGTTTCTCAGTTCAGAGACCCTTAATCCGGATGAGTAGAGCAGCATGATTATCAAACGGTGCTTCCTATTCCTGGTAGAGCAAATCATCTTCATGATTTCGCCCTTTGAGAGCACTCTAGGAAGGGTCTGCTTGCGCTTCGGCACAGGGATATCCAGCTTAACGCTTGTCTTCAACACCCATCTGAACAGGAATTCCAGGGCGAATCTTGCCTGTCTCAAGGTGTTGACATCATAGCCTTCCAGTTGGAGCATGTACCTTCTAACAGACTCTGGACATGGAGAAAGCGAACTTTTCCTGATCCAGCGCAAGAACTTGACAGCGTGAAAGGTATAGGCCTTTACAGTCTTTGGGCTGAAAGCCCGCAATCTGAGCTCCTCAGACAATCTGACTAATATCTCCTCCGAGTCCATACCCAAGCCCAATTAACTCCTATTGAAAAAACTAACTGCCATTTTTCCGGAAAAAATGCCAGTTAAACCCCATTATTTCCGGCCCAGCCCGGAAATCAGTACATTCAATAGGAGTTCTATTCAATAATTTCAGGGGCTAACGAAGGGGGCAATTTTCTAAAAACTAAACTAAAAACAAAACGACGAGGGGGGAATTCCGAGTCCTACGGACAGAGCAATTAGATTTATCCAAAATAATGAACTGACTGTTTTTGCCAAAGTAAAAATTGCAAGAATAAATATGCCTGAACATATAATTTACTACAAATCGGATAAAGATAAAATATTAAACCATATTATTGCTCATGAATGTGGTCATATCATTAGAATTTTTCAAGCCGAACCATCAAAAAGAGTTGTTCCTTTCTCTTCTTCCAATAATTTTGTTTTAGCTTCTAAAGAGATGGAAAATGATATAAAGAAAATTTCAAGATTGATTCCTAAATCCAAATTTGATTCTTTATTAAAAATGCTTTTTGATGGATTAATCACCCAAATTACTAATCTTCCAGTAGATATTAAAATCGAGGAATGGATATACAACGAATATCCCGGATTAAGAGAATATCAAAGGATGTCCCTTAAAAAACAAGTGGAAGAAGCACTAAGTGGTTTGAGTCCAAACATTAAATCAATAACTCCCTCAAAAATTTATATTGCTTCTCATACGATGAATTATGCATTTTTTAATGCACTAAGTAGAAAACTAAATTATCCTTTTGAATACGAAAAAAACGAATTTAAAATTAAAGGAGATAAGCT
>JAHIVG010000009.1 GCA_018816705.1 Nanobdellota archaeon | reverse complement strand
TTCCATCCAAATCGCCTTCGGCGACTTCGTTAAATTCCGTTGTTAAACGTAATTGAAAAAGTGCGCCTCTATCGATACCTTTATTAAATCCAAATAAATTATCTAATCTATGACTGAATGTAGCTTTTGTAAAATTGTAGCTGGAAAATTGCCCACTAACAAGATTTATGAAAATGAAAACGTTTTAGCTTTTGCTCCACTAAAAGAACACGTCATTGCTAAAGGTCATATGCTCGTAATTCCTAAGAGCCATTATTCTGATTTTTATGATATTCCAAAAGCGGAATTACATCACATTGTTGATGCTATCAAGACTATTTCGCAAAAGCTAAAAGAAAAATGTAATGCTAAAGGAATTAATATTCTTCATGCAAGTGGAAAAGTTGCTCAGCAATCTTGTTTTCATTTTCATATTCATTTAATTCCCAGATACAAAGATGATGGTTTAGATACATGGCCTGAAACAGGTTACAAAGAGGACAATTTTCCAGAAGTCTATAAAGAAATAGGTAATTTATTCTAACGGCACACTTTTTCAACTTATCCGTTCCGCTTTGCTCCACTACGACCACGCTGCGTTCTCACCCCATTTCAATCCGTTCGGGTCACTTAACACCCGCAAAGCGATGGTTCTAGACGTTTTCTAGGCTTTTTTGGCTTGTGATATGCAGGTGATAACCATGCTCGGACATCGGGCTATAAAGGACGAGAAACCCCTTGTTGTTATGAAAGGGGCTGGCAAGATAGACATTATTGGCATTAAAGAAGATACAGACTTCACAGCTCAAGAGAACATCCAATGCACAATTCAAGGACAATTATAGTCTTGAACTCGTCAACAGATTTATTGTAGAAATAACCTTATTAACCTTCTACCCTCACTGTATTCTCAACAACACGTCCATCCGTTTCTGTTTTCACTATTATAGTTTTCGCATTAGGGGAATCTGAGCCATTAATATAAATCTTTTCTCCTGTTCCAGTCTCAATAACACACATTCCTTGCTTGGCTTCTTCTGATAATTCTTCTTCTGTTTTATATGGCACTTCTTTGCCATCAACAAGAACCGTTTTCTCACCTTCAGTATCGGTTATAATCTGTTTTGCAGGCTTTTTATGCATGAATATTTTCCTAAAAAAATCTATGATCCTGCTGAAAAAGCCCTTCTTCTTATCTTCCTGCTGCCCAATATTGGACTCATCTCCGGCTCTTTTAACAACATCCATACAACCCCCACAATCATCACAACACCTATCCTGATTTTCAGGCAGTTCACAAATGCCATCTCCGCAGTTCTCCATTGGTTCTTGATTCATAACTCCCTGCGGATTGCAATCTTCAGCGCAATTATCCCTAGTTTCTCCAGGAGAGTCACACACGCCATTACCGCAGTTCTCTAATCCAGGAACATTCTCGCATCCTCCAACCTTACAGTCCTCACAGCAAACATCTTCTGTCTCAGTGGACTCGCAGATTCCGTTTCCACAGATTTCATGTGCTCCAGACGATTCTGGCTGGATTGTGCCTGTGCATCCAATTTCATCCAGATTTTCAGAAAAAATCACCGGTCCACTGGCAGGACTGTCAATGATGCTGCCTCTTGCTTTTCCTGCGCCATTGCTTGCCTCAAAATAATAAAAATTAGGCTTTCCAGAAGTAGGAAAGTAGTAATAAACATAAACAGTACCGCCAACCTCAGGATTGTTATTTAACCATTCCATGTCATGCCATTCACCATTGAGCCAAATCCTTATGTATTCAGGCTCCCTGCCGTCTTCATCTTTATAGACTGCATAATAAGTATATTTTGCACATGGAGTTCCCTCTGAAGGATAGACTCCTGATTCTATAATCAAAGGTGCATCTTCGATTTCGGCTGCAGTAAGCTCAGGCACTATTCCTGCCGATTGGGCTTCAGCAAGAACAATACTGGATAAACATATTAAAACCAAAATTAAGATTATTTTTTTCATTTTTTCATCACCACAATTCTGCTGCTTCTTGATAAAGTTCAGCTGTTTGGGCGTATATGCCCATAGTTTGCCATTGATTTCTCTGTTTATCATACAGGGCTGCAAGTTCCATATATTTCTTGCCGAGCCCTGCATAACCCTGTTTGGTCAAGTATCTCGAGGCTGCAGCAGTACCAGTTATTTGGTCTTCACCGCTTGTATGAACTTCAAAATCAAGATCTGCTATAAATTTCTGCACATTATCATAAGCCTCTTCTGCATCTTTCTTATTGATCTGAAATATTTCCTGTTCTGTTTTTCTCTCATCATTCTTGACAAACCAATAGAACGTATTTCCTGATTTTTCCCAAAGGGAAAAGAATTGTTCATAAGTCAAGGACTGTGTATCTTTATTTTCAATTGCCTCGTCACTAAATAATTGCTTTTCATCTGAGAGGATATATTCTCCAGTAGAATAATCAACATAAGGCGGTATAAATATATGTGTTTCATCATATCCCTTTATAAAAAGAAAGTCTGGTGTTGTTCCTACTTGCAAATTTATCATCACAGGAATATCTGCGCTTAGTAATCTCTTGATAAAGTCCAAAGCTTCCTCATCTGTGTCAAAAAAGATAAAATTCCTGCTTGCCATCATATGCAATCTTTCAGGAGTTGGCAGATACATCTTGGTTGTCCTGCCAACATATGCTTTGTATCCAAGATTATAAAATGATTCAAATGTTAACTCTCCTCCACCAACGCCAGTCCGTAATGTATCCCATCGGGTGTCGTACTGAAAGTGAAGTGGTCGTCCATACCATATAAACTCATCATAGCTTAAATCTTCCATATAATTAGCTAGGCTTGCTCCTGCGCTAAAATAACATGTAGCAGAAGGAGTGTAAAAAGAGCTTATATCAAGCAGCTTTTGTTTTTCAGGAACTTCCGGAATTATATCTTTCATTTCAGCCATGATATCATCATAATTTTTTTTAAATTCATCTTCATCATCCACTATCTCAACACCATCAAAACCGCAGTCTTGAGGACAATTAGTTGAAGTTTCAGTCCAATCATC
Organism: Nanobdellota archaeon; assembly: GCA_018816705.1. GTDB lineage: Archaea > Nanobdellota > Nanobdellia > Woesearchaeales > JAHIVG01 > JAHIVG01. The sequence goes on along the minus strand of JAHIVG010000009.1, from coordinate 8,360 downwards.
GCAAATTTTATCTCCGCAGTTTTCTGGACGAGCGTCAACCTGATTGCCCCCTGCCTGATTATCAACAATCTGATTGTCGACAACCAAAGATCCGCATCCACCCTTTCTGCAGTCTTCGCAACAATTATTTTCTATTCTTTCAGAGGTTTCGCAGATGCCATTGCCGCAAGATGAGCCTTGGTTAAGATTGCCAGTATGCCCCGTACTTTCATTTCCATTGATTTTTCCTGTTTTTAGTTCTTCTCCACCCTTTGCGATTATTTCTTCAGATTTTAGAGAAGTTATGTCCTTCAGTGACTGATCTTTATCTGTATCAATCCCAAAAATCCTTTTAAAAAAGCCGATAATTGTCCCAAAGATACTTTTCTTCTCTTCTCTTTTTTCAATTGCTTCCTCATTATTAACATATGTTTCTTCATCTGTCCCGGCTATTTCTTTCTCGACTCCGTCTATTGCCTTGACTACGTCCTTCTCAACAACATTCACTGTCTTGACTACCTCTTTTTCAACAACATCCACTGTTTGAACTTTATCAACAACAACACCCATGCAGTCTCCGCAATCTTCACAGCAATTACCTTCAGTTGCTTCAAGAGACTCACAGATTCCATCACCGCAATAAGTGTGGGGAGCATTGTCTTCTGCAAGAACAAAACGGGATAGGCATACAAAAATCAATATTAAAATTATCTTTTTCATCTCAATTACCTCCTCTTGCATCATTACCAAGATTCATGGCAACCTCCACATACCTCGACTGCCTTTCTTGAATATTTGTAATTTTATCACAAATAGCAAGATCTAACTGTATATGAGTGCAAAAATCACCAATACAATCATCTTTTTTTTCTCCAGAGAGCTCTTCACAGATTGAAACATCTTTACTGGTCATAGCTCTATCTCTCACACAATCTTTCAATATACTCCCTTTACTATCACAAAAAGACATTTCTTGTTCAAAGAAAGTCAGACAATTGACATTATTTTTGCAGAGAGAAACATCCCTTTCTTTCAAGGCTAAACACGTATCTTCATCTGGATCGCCGAGTTGGCTGCAGTATTCTGTTGTTATTTCATCAGATTGATCAAACCAATACAAGTTGCTCACAAAAGTGAAGTAACATTGTTCTTTTTCATGCAGGCTATAATCAATTTCACTGCAAAAATCAGCATTCTCACTTGATACAGCGAGCATATAATAGCAAACATGTTTAGCAGAATCATCCTGGAGTCTTTCGCAATAAGAAGAATCTCCTGTTGCATGGGCTAAACAACGATTAACTTCTTTTTCTTCGTCATCTATATTCTTACAGAATTCTGCATTATGGTTTACAAGAGCAAAGCAATAATGCCTATCACCTGGATTCAATTGGTTCGTTAAAGGAAGTTTTTTACAGATTTTATTAGGAATTGTGTTTGGTAGGCCGTTTTCAAGTTCAGATGCGAACCCTGCTTCTTTATCATCCTTATTGTTATCATCTTCTTCATTCACTCTCCCAATCAGGTCGCAATTATTTTCTTGAGCATCCCATTCACATTCTTCATGTAAAAAACATTCTTGTTCGTTTCCATCATAATCTGGACAAAAAAGTTCTTTCTCATTAATTATTACGGGCTCTTTTTGTAGCTCTTCATCTGGTGGAGATATGCTTTCTTCTGTTTCTGGTTTTAATTCAGGTTCTTCAACAATATCTTCAATCTCCTGTGTCTTCTCCATTTGTTCAGAACAACCCATAATAAAAACAGTTAGAATTAACATCAAAATTATTCTTTTCATTTATTAACCTCTTTGATATATAAATAATATTACCCCTATTTAAATACTTCTCAAAACGCCCTTGATTACTTGTTCTTGATGTATTGCATTCGCTCATTAAAATGAACTCTCAGACCCCCAGTGCTACGCACATATAGACTCGGCTACGCCTCGATTTATTAGCAATTCAAAAACTCCGCGGACGCGGTTTGACCCCACGTTGTAGGGTCAAAGAGTTTAACAACAATTTAACGGAAAATTGGGTCGCTTACGCTAAATCGCCAAGCGATTTTCCCAATTTTACCCAAATTGAATTTTTCAGCTCTGAAATTTTAGGCAACCCTAAAATTTCGAGGAAAAATCCAACTTCGTTAAATTCCGATGTTAAGCCCAAGCCTTGGCGTACTTATCTCTATTGTCTCCGAAGTAATTACAAAGCATTAAATATTATGCTTCCATCCAAGTCCTTATGGCCAAACGCTATTCCAACAAGCTGCCGATGAGAAAATTCTTCTTCCTTTATATCATCACCCAAGGCCTCTTTGTCTTCTCATGGTTCCACAGGAACTGGAAGCACATGAAGGAATCAGGGAAGAAGATACGGCCCGGCTGGCGCACAGCCTGCCTGTTCGTACCTTTCTACAACATCTGGCTCATGTACGCCATGTTCAGGGATGCAATAAAGATGGTCAAGGTGAAGAATATCAGGACCAGGCCTGCCCTCAATATCTTCCTGCTATTCTTTTTGGCGGTAACCATTGACAACCGGCTTGGCCTACGCCTGCCTGAGCCCTGGGACAACATAAGCTATGTGTTCACCCTGCTGTCTTTCCTGCCCCTCTACTGGACCCAGGGGTATCTCAACGACTACTGGGACAAGACCAAGAAGCTCCCCCTAAGACCTGGATTCACGGCCGGGCAGATAATCTGGATAATCGTCGGTATCCTGATGTGGGCCATAATCCTGTGGCCCTTGCCCTCATGATTCAAGGAGGGCATGATTTCTCGCACCCTGATTATGACAAAACAATAATACCACCTTGACATATCCATTATCATAACACCAGGATCTGAGTGGATGAATCTAGGACCTGATTGGGACCCATGCAACCATAATCACGACCCAGGCCAATTTGCTAGAGATGTTGATGACCAGTATCCTATTAGTTGCACGCCATTCGACGATGGAAGTATCAGCCCATTTTACCATCATTTAGCCAGCCGTAATCCTCGCCGGGAACCAATGGGATCAGAATGGGATAAACTTTATGCTTCATTCAGGTATGTCTCAGAAATACCTAAAGTTATTCAATAAGTACATGATGATTTCTTTATAGACAAACAATTTAAATACTACTACTTATCTAGTAAGTATCATGCCCCGGCATCACGACGACAGGAGCATCATCCAGGCCCTTTCCCTGCTCAACAAGCACATCGAAAAGTCTGGAAAGATCCTCAACGTCCCCATCTCAATTTTCGCAGACCGCCGTCTCGGCATGCTCGAATCATTAACATTTTACCTCCACGACAAGAAGAAGCTCTCATTCCACGAGATCGCTGCCATGCTCAAGCGCGATGACCGCACCATCTGGTCTTCATACCACAACGCCGGGAGGAAAAAAGGATGAAGCGCAACCTGCTGCAGGACCATGCAACTACCGCCATGCTGACCTACTTCGCCCTGTTCGTCTTCCTCGTCATCGTAAGCTGGCCATCATTGAAGCTGACGGGGCACGTCATCAGCGAGCCCCAAGGACTGAACACCACGAACACCACATTGTTCAGCCACATAAAGACCTTCGGAGTGATATACAACCAGGACTTCAACGACACGCAGACCGCGTGGCTGGCCGGACGCTATGACCTGCGCATCGGAAGCCTTTCGATGCCCTTCGCCTATGAGGTCAACCCCGACCTCAAAGTGATAAACTACCTGAACACCCAGACGATAAACGATGCCCGGTTCGGGGAGGGCTGCTGGGGCTGCATCGAGGACTTTGCATCAGAGCACGGATTTGACGCAGAGAGCTTCTTCCTGCATTACATGGAAGACATCCAATATGTGTATAATTTCCCTGACTCAGGCTATCAGTCTGTCTCAATCCCGGGCTGGAACCCTGCGAATGACCTTGATGGTGATGGCTGGGTCAACGACACAGAATACCCTATCAGGCCTTATCCCGACGCCTCTGCCAGGCATAAGAACGAGTCGAGGATGGCCTCCTCTTGGAACGTCCATTGGGGGATGGCAAACATCGCCTATGAGGGCTGGCAGGAGCTGGCAATCAATGATACTATAAAAAATCTAGAGCTGTATGACAAGGCCGGCACACTCCTCGATGGTATGGTCTTCAGCGTACCACTGATGCATTATTTCTCGCTGAACAGCACGTTGGAGTACTACGGCGAGCCGATAGACGGCAATTTCAGCTATATTGACCACAAGTATGATTTCATCGACCTCCTCAGGGGTAGACTGGAAAGCCATTTCCCGACGTACAAGCCCTTGGTCGCGAATGCTGAAGCGGCCTGGTACGCAACCACAGAGCCTGTGAACAGCCAGCGCCTCGACCAGGCCTTTGGCTGGATGCTCATCGAGAACGCCTATGACTACGCCGCAGCAGGCCATTATTATGATGTCATGTGGCCTATGCTCCTCATGCTCAAGGAGAATGCGGACAGCGGGAAGACTTTGCTGCTCATGGTCAACGACCGCACCGCTACCGAGAGGGGCGCCGTTTTCTCCCTCTCATTATATTATATCCTCCACTCACCCAACACCTATTTCGGGACCAAGAGGGACGGCACATACAACGGCAGCTGGTTCGATGCCATTGCCTATGACATCGGCCAGCCGCTTGACCAGGACCCATACGATTGGGCCAACGGCACAGACCCCTCTAACGCTTCGCACACATACCACGTGATCGGAAGGGAATATGAGAATGCATTAGTGCTGGTGAAGATGAAGCCCAAGCGCATCTCCGACACGGGCAGCAGCAGCGCAACCAATCATAATCTCTCCAGGCTGTACCAGCCGTTATACTCGGATGGCACGCTCGGACCGGCCATCAGCTCCATCTCACTGATGAACAACGAAGGAGCGATCCTCATCAAGACCGATCTGCCTCTTGTGACCTTGATAGCCCCCCAAGACCAGCTTGAGACCAACTCTACTGACATCACATTCTTGTGCAACGCCACCGGCAGCGTCAGCATCTCCCTGTACACCAACACAACCGGCACATGGGCACCAGAAAACTCCACTGACACCAGTCTTAATCACACTATAGAGGACGTCCCTGGCGGCCGTTTTGCCTGGAACTGCCTTGCCTACAACTCTTACGGCGATGCCAACTATGCTGACACGAGGTATTTCACCGTCAACAGGTGCGAGGAGGACTGGGCATGCACTGCATGGTCCGGAGGGAGCTGCGGCACCAGGTCTTGCTCTTGTTCCTGCCCTGATGACTCTGACTGCGGAACAAGGCCTTCTGAATCCCTAGACTGCCCGCCCCAGGATAGTGGAGGCGGCGGGGGAGGAGGAGGTGGAGGAGGCGGCAGCTTCACGCCAAGCCCATCCCAGAATGTCACAGCCCCTCAGACAACTGAGCCGGCCATTCTCCCCCTCGAAGAACCTGTCGATATCCCAGAGGCTGTGGAGACTCAGAACCTCAGCCTGGAATATGTCATCGAGGAGACGGTGATAGATGTGCCCCAGATAACCGGCTTCGCCGTGTCCGGAAGCACTCTCAGACCATACGCTCTGCTAGCACCCTTCCTCTTGATAATGGTGCTGTTCGCCCTGATCTCCTTCAGGGTGATCTCTGTGCGGAAGAGAACCACACCTGTCAACCTACAGCTAAAGGAATACATCGTCAGGTTGAAGGCCAAGGGCCGCACCGACGAGTACATCTCAGACATCCTGAAGCAGGCCGGGTGGGAGGAGGAAGTGATAAAGAGGTCATTGAGGCAGAAGTAACCATTTGCAGCTCTGCTGCCGAAGTGGCTAATTGCATGAGTGAGCAACAACCATGGCCTTTCTCTGATTGCAGTTAAGGCAGACTTCATGGGGGCGGGTGGGGGATTGGGTGGACATTGAGGAGGGGCCAAAGTTCATGTGCCGACCCGGCGGCCGATTAAACAGACTTAGTATAATTTTTACGTAAAATATTTATTCTTCCTCTTTATACCCACTGCGTATGAAAGCCCATCTCGGAAGGCCGGTCGGCTGCAAGATGCAGCTCAGGCCGCAGCGGTGGCTCATCCCCGAGGACGGGAAGACAGCCATCATGTGCATCCAGACCGCAGGTTATGTCCACCAGAGCTTCGCTCCCCAGATGGGGGAAGGGCTTGAACATGCGAGGGAATATATTCTCCATGTCGATTGTGATGAAGACATAGAAATGATGATAGAGCACATGGCTGAGGAAGACGGATATGAGGCGCTTGATATGTCTGAGGGGCAGTACGCTTCGCTTCTCGCATCTGCAGAGGAGATCGAAGGAGCACAACAGCTGATAAGAGCCTTCGAGCTGGCCAAAGCACCGGCTACTATCGCCCAACGCCTCCTGCCAGGCAACCAGGACCTCGAAAGATTTGTGGCTGCATCGAAGAATGCCCATTCTGCTGAGACCCATCAGGCCCTAAGGACAGCCATCTGGGACAGGGCGCTCTTATTCAAGGACATCTTCCCTGAATACATCAATTTCCTGCAACGTCATGCCTATGACCAGGATGTGAGCCAGCATCTAGGATGATTGATATCCTATCAGCAGTAATATTAAACCCCAAAACTTCATAGCTCGGCCAATGTCTCCCTTATCCTCCTTATCGTGGTCCCCCAGCTGTAGCCTTCTTCCACCGTCTTGCGGGCAGCCTTACCGACTGCCTCCCTCAAATAATTGTTCTTCAGCACCCAGTCCAGCTTCAGCGAGAGCACAAGGCTGTTCCCTTTGGGGAACAAGAATCCGTTCTCCTTGTCCTTGATATACTTCTTGATGTGGCCCACCGGTGTGCAGATGACCGCTGCTCCGCATGCCATGGCTTCAAGAGTCGCCAGAGAGGTAGTCTCAGTGAGTGATGGCAACACAAAGACATCCATGGCCTGCAGGTAATCAACGACCTTAGGGGTAGCACCCACAAAGATCACGTTCGAATCCCCTCTCATCTCATCCTTTATCTCATTCAGGCCCTCGCCTACGATGATGAGCTTCAGATGATGATGCCGTTTCTTTATCCTCAGGTATGCCTTGTGGAGTGTCAGGATGTCCTTCTCCCTGGCTATCCTGCCTGTGAAACCGATGACCTTCCAATTGGGGGCTATGCCTATCTTCTGCTTCGCAGCTTTCTTATCATGGGGCGGCTTGAACATCAAAGTATCTATCCCCAACGGGACGATCTCCTTCCTGGTCCATATCCTCTGAGCGGTTACCAGCTCTCCCACTTCCAAGGTGGGGACCATGAGCATGGTGCACTGGTTGTAGACGAACTGGGTGAACAGCAATGTAATAAGGTGTACAGCGGGCCTGAACCATTTCACGCTCTTTGGGAACAGCTCCCACTCCAGGGAGTGGATGAACGCAGCAACAGGCTTCTTGTAGAGCCTGCTTAGCAGGATGGTCCTCCAGCCGATGGGACCGATCGAATGTGTCCAGACGACATCAGCATCCTTGACCTCTTTCCGCAGGACCTTGAGCTTGGTCGTGCTCAGCGGGAAGTCTCCGAATGTTATCTTGCTGAGGGGGAATCTGACCAGCCTTATGCCCTCGATGTTCGGGTCCTCTCCTAAGTCCGGAGCCACGACCGTGATGTCGTATTCTTGCCTGAGCCTGGGTATGACCTCTAAGAGGAAACTTGACACTCCGTCGAAGCGTGGCAGGAAGCTGTCCGCGGCTATGAGCAATTTCTTCATTTTATTTTAAGGAAGACCTCTGCATATCTCATGTCGTGCGCCAGGCCGTTCGCGACCGCGCTGAAGAAGATGAGTGGGAACAGCGTGATGTAGGCTATCCGCTGGCTCTTGAAGAGCTGCAACGCTTTCAGCTTCTTGTGGAACGTGCTTGTTATGTCCACGACGAGCCTGGGATTCCTCCTGCCCCTTATCTTTATCGGGTTCCAGATGTCGAATGAGTACATGTTCCCCCGGAAGTTCATCGAGTTCACTGTCTTGAGGACCGTCCGGAAGCAGATCTGGTGCGCTGGATGCGGATCAGACGGAGAGTGCGTGAATATGAAATCGGGCTTCTTCTGACTTATCAGCTTCTTCAGCCTCTCCTCGATGCCTTTCTCCTTTATCTGCCTGGCCATGCTCTTCTCGTACAGGCCAAGGAACGTTACCCCTTTGCCCTTGATGAACTTGTCGACCCTCCTCGATTCTTTCACTCGTGTCTCTACAGCATACTTGCGTTCCATGAGTGGGTGTGAGCTCTCGCCGTATGAGAATATGACTGTATATATGTCGTTGCCTTCATTGGCATATTTGATTATCGAGCCGCCGCATCCGAATATCTGGTCGTCCGAGTGGGCGCAGATGACCATGATGGTCTCCTTCATGCCTAAAAGCTTAGAAAGATAGTATTTAAATGTTGGCGTGCAGAGG
>JAHIVG010000114.1 GCA_018816705.1 Nanobdellota archaeon | reverse complement strand
CCCGACAACGTATATCCCCCACAGGTACTCATGAACAATAGAAAGGTCTGGGTAATCCTTCATGACTCCCTTGTAGACCTGCTCTGCCTCCCTGTATCTTTTCTTGAAAAAATAGAAAGAGCCCAGGTTTAGTCTGTAATTTATGTTGTCTGGATTGTTCTCGGCATTGCTTATGAGCTTGGCCTCGATAGGGTCCATCGGTTCCTTGGATATCTCGACATCATCATCCCTACTGAATACGAAGGTTATGAACCTGTAGATGCGTATCTTCTGCAGGATGGACGTTGCCTTGCCTTTGAACGGGCCAGCAGGCACGTACTCTCCCTTGTCCATTATGCCCATCATTGAAACGACGATGTCGGGCTCATATTTTTCAAGATGCTCAGGCAATTTCGATACCACATCAGATGAAGTCGCGCCTGCAATGGCCTTATTGACCACCTTGAACTCAAGCTCATGGCTTTTCTCATTAAGCATGGTATCGAGTTGCTTGGGCCACGCGTCCTCCCCGCCTTCGTAAGGGATCGAATCACCAACAACCATCACCACGACCTCATCACCCCTGAAATCATCGCTGTAGTGCCTGTCTTGGTACATCCGATGTGCTGCGCCGCCGATCCGCAAGCCAACTTCGAGCAGTATGAGGACAAGGACTATCTTGAACACGACCTTGATTACCTTCTTTTTAGGATTCATCTGTCCCTCAGGTCTAATAATTGCTGTAATAGTATAAAAAATATGTGTGTCATCCAGAAACAGCTGGGATGATTTTTTCTGATACGCTTTCAGCTATCAGTCGGTTGCCATGCTCTGTACCATGCCCCCAGGTACCGTAGTTCCTGTCCTGGAAGATATCATCGTAATCATGGCTGCTCAGGGCGGCCTTGAAGTTGTCTTCGTTGCCGACCAGAATGACATCCTTGTCCGAGAATATCCTGGAGAGCTGTGACAGCTCAAGGATGGGGTATTGGACAGCCACGAGCTTAATCCCCCTCTCCTCCAGTGCATCGTACAGCCTCAGATAGTTATCTTCGAAGCCGGGATCACGGTATTCGCCCCTGATCGATTCAGCCTGCTCGAATATGAGCTCTGCCATCTTGTCATTCCCTTGTTCCAGGAAGATGTCCCCCATCTGGTTATAGGTTCTCTCGAGCAGACCTGGATCAGTGCTATAAATCCTCTTCAATATCTGGTTTGCAAAGTCTGTCCTGCCGATGTTGATCTGATGGACAGCTACCTCTGCATGTTCCCATATCCGGTTAGGGTCAGGATCAATCGCCAGCAGCTGCTCTAGGTTTTGTATCATCTCCTCTGTCATGTTTAGGCTCTTATATGCGAGGGCAACATCCTTGTATGCTGCCGGGTCACGGGGATTGAGCTCCAGATATCTTTCTCCCATCTCAACGGCTTCCCTATACCTCTCGGCCTGGAAGTAGTGGAATCCCAGGCGTGCCAGGGCCATGAGATGGTTAGGATCAAGCTCAAGCACCTTCTTCAGGATCTCCTCTTGGTCGTAGAAGCGGTATCTGTCCATGTAGAACTCGCTCAGCTGGAATAAGGCATTGGGATCATATGGATTGATGGCTACTGCCCTCTTGAACGCTTCCTCTGCCCTGTCATACCTCAGGGCCCTCTGAAGGTTGATGGCCAATAGGATATAATCGTCAGCTCTTTCGTGAGGTATTTGCATGAGGGCGTTGAACGTTTCCTCGGTTTCTTTGGTCATCTTCTTTTCATGATAGAGCATGCCCAGTCCGAAATGGGCGTCAAGATTGTTTGGGTCGAGGTCCACAGCCCTCTTGAATGAGGCAACCGCATTGTCAAAATCGCTTTCCTTTAGGTAAAGCAAGCCCAGGTGGTAATAGATTCCACTGTCTTCTCCGTATTTCGATAAGTATACCCTGCTCAGCTCCTTTGCTTTGTCAAAGCGCCCTCTCAGGTAGTGCATCCACCACAGGTAATTGTACGCATGATAGAGCTCGTCCAGCCCCTCCAGCTTATCCGTGATCGCATCCGCATCATCATATTTTTCGCCTGCAAGATGCACCCACCACAGGTCGAGGTACGCTTTTGTGACGTTTGGTTGTATCTCGATTGCCTTAAGGTAGATCTCCTCTGTCTCGTAATAGCGCTTCTGGAGGAAATAGATGCTGCCCAGATTGATGTAGTTATCATAATTGTCAGGGTCTTGCCGGATTGCGTTCAGGAAGTTCATCTCGACTAAGTCATGCTCGGACTGGTTTGTTGCAGGAGGTTCATCCCTATCAGAAAGCAAGAATTCTACCAGCCCATAGATCTTCAGCCTCTGGAGATATCTCATGATGCTTGTTGTGTCCTCCAGCTTCACATGCATGCCATGGTCGGATATGCCCATCATGACGACGACCATCAGCGGTTCGTATGTGTCGAGGTTGGATTCGAGCTTCTCGACTATCTCAGAAGAGGTGGCTCCAGGGTAGGCCCTGTTTATGATCTTGAACCTGATGGCGCTGCTCTCATTGTTTAGGATCCCCTCCAGTTGTCTGGGCCATGACAGCTCGCCTCCAAGGTAGGTGTTCGAATCACCCAAGACAAGTATACGGTAGTGGTTATCTTCAGGCAGCTCGTTCATCCCGCTCTGTATAGCGAGGCGGATCCCGCCCCCGATCCTTAAACCTATTTCGAGCAGGACGAGGACAAGGATGATCCTGAAAACCACCTTTCCAACTGGCTTCCACCTTTTTTTCTCCCTCATGCCTTCTTGGCTCATCTAAAAATTTATAAACCTATTGGAAAAACCAAGAGAGTATGATCTACCTCTTCCATTCGCGGCATTTCCTGGTTTTCTTCGCTGTCGTCTTCGCCCTGTTCTGGTTCCTGCCCAAGCGCTTCAAGAACGCTGCACTGCTGATATCCAGATATATTGTGACTTCTCAGGGTATTCGAACATGGCAAGGGGCATATCTCATTTCTTCGGCATGAAGTTGAGCACCAACTTCAACCTGCCTTATCTCGCGACAAATCCCTCTGACT
>JAHIVG010000113.1 GCA_018816705.1 Nanobdellota archaeon | reverse complement strand
TATACAGGTATGGACAACCGCTCTTATCACCGGGGAGATTCCTGGTTCTGGATCAACAACTTGGCAGCCATCTGCATGCACCGCCTGGACAAGAAGAAATACCAGCAACAGATCAAGTTCATCTGCGAGGCGTCGATGAAGGATATATTGTTCAACGGCATCCCCGGGCACCACGCTGAGCTGTCATCTGCTTCTGAACTCAGGTCAGAGGGCTGCCTCTCACAGGCATGGAGCGCTGCCACCTTCATCGAGCTCGTCCATGAGCTGAAGAAATAAGCGTTAGATTTATATATTTCATTCTGCTAATAAGACAGGTGATTGACATGATAAATATTGCACTTGCTAAGGAAGAAGACCTTAAGGAGCTTATCACCATCTACAAATCTGCGTTCTCGCACCACAATATCTTCGAGAAGAGCGAGGCAGAGATACTGGAATACCTCAAGGACAGGATCAGCAACATACTCATAGCCAAGATCGACGGCAAGGTCGTCGGAGGCATCCTCGTGCGCTTGAAGGCAGAAGCCGGTACCCACAGCCTCTGGCGCCTGAACCACCTCGCTGCAGCAGAGAAAGGCAAGGGGATTGGTGAAGCTTTAGTCAAGGCAGCTGAGGAGAAGATAAATGGAGAGAAGAAGGGCACGGCCAAGGTCGAGCTTGGAGTCTGCGACGAATCAGTGTTGGAGTTCTACAAGAAGCTCGGTTACGTAGAGGAAGGACAACTAACGAGCCACTATCGGCACGGCGAGCTCGTATTTTCCCTCGGGAAGGAGCTGTCTTAAGAATGGTAAGACTCAGCAACGAGAAGCTCGCGAAGCAGCGCATCATCCAGCTGTTCGAGCAGGCACGGGAGAAACACAGCGAGGAGCCTGAGCTCTCGCACAAGTACACCAAGCTGGCCAAGAAGATTTCCATGAAGTACCGCATCCAGATACCCTTCCCTTACCGCAGGCAGATCTGCAAGTCATGCTATTCTTTCCTCGGCTCATCAGCCTCAGCCCGCACCCGGCTGAAGGACAGCAGGGTCATGATAACCTGCAAGCGGTGCGGCCGCACCCACCGCATACCTTATGCAAGGGAGAAGAAAGCGAGGAAGGCCGGAAAAACCTAAATAATAAATACAACCTCTCTATTTTCTATCCCATGAGCGTCCGCATACAATGCGCAAAGTGCAAGGCCGAGCACCCCATCGAGGAGATGACACTCTCGAAGAATAGGGAGGACATGCTCTGCCCGACGTGCGTGCCTAAAGACAAGAAAAGGTTTCTCTAGTCCTGTGCAGCCAGGATCGTGTCAGCGACTGCCTCTGCGATGATGCTGTTTCCCAAGGCTGTGCCGTGCCCCCATGTGCCGTGGTTGCGGTCCTCGAAGATGTCATAGTAATCATGCGTTGCCAAAGCCCTTTCAAAGTTGCCATTGTTGTCTACGAACACGATGTTCTCATCCCCGACAAAGAAGCTCTCAAGGTCTCTTACATCCAGCGTAGGATACTGCACCGCGAACAGCTTGATTTCCCGGTCCTCGACGATGCTGTACAGCTTGAGGTAATTCTCCTGGACAGCAGGCAGGCGGAAATCCTTTGATATTTCCTTTGCCCTCTCGAAATACCTCTTCGCTTCCTCTACCAGACCTTTCTCTTGGTAGCGTTGCCCCACAGAATTGTACAGCTTGATGGCATTCCCCAAATTATAATCCTCAAACTTATCGAACATATCCTGAGCCCTCTCCTCTTCGCCGTGCGTGAGCCAGTAATATGCTATCTCGCTGTACTCCCACGTCCTCTCTGGGCTGGAATCCTCTTCCAATAGCCTCACCAAGGTGTTGTAGGCATCATCAGACCGGTTCATCTGCTTGTATGCCATGGCGAGGCGTTTCAAGCCGTCCATATCCGTATAGTGTTTCAAGCCTCTCTCTAGAACAGGTATGGCCTTATCATGCATGCCTTCCTCAGAATAGAGAAGCCCCAGGGGACCGAGCGCTCCAGGACTGTCCGGATTTAGTGACAGCGCCTTCAGCAGCATCACTTCCTGATCCGGAATCTGGTGCCTGGTGAAGTAGAATATTGACATGGCCTGATATGCGCCGTAGTTGTCAGGGTCCAAGGCGATCCCGCGCTTAAATGCCAGCTCTGATTCCTTGAACCTGAGGTTGTAGTAATTGTCCTGTCCCATTGTTATGTAAACATCTGGGTCTGTAATGTTCTCTTCTGCAAGCGCGAGCATCTTAGAAAACATGTCGTTGGCTTCCTCAGTCATGTTATTTGTATGATACAGAAGGCCTAGCTCGAACAGCGCATAAGAGTTTTCCGGATTGATGATGATGACCTCCTGGAACATGCTTTCAGCCCGGTCGAAGTTTCCCTGATTGCGGGAGATTAGGCCGAGGTGTAGGTAGGCCCTCTCATTCTGCGGGTTGAGCTCTAGGGCCTTTGTTGCAAAGGCTTCTGCTTCTTCATACCTTCTTATCAGGTAATGCATCCAGGAGATGCTGACGTAAT
>JAHIVG010000112.1 GCA_018816705.1 Nanobdellota archaeon | reverse complement strand
TAAGAAGAGCAAGCGGAGATTGTAACAAAAAAATTTATATACTACTGATACGATGATTAAGGCATGAACAAAAAAACCATCGCGACCATGATATTCTTGCTTATTTTCTTATCCGCCTGCATCATACGTCCGCCCCCTCGGCCGATACTTAAGGAGTGGGTCACGAAGCAATTGACCATTTGCAATGATGAGATCACCCCTGAAATGAGTGAGGGTGAGATATCCGAATACTATATGGAACGGGGGATAAGGATCTTTGAAGTCGTCAAGGAAACCAATATTTCTGAGGACTGCAATGAATGTGAATGCATGAGCAATGTCATTGTACGCCTATTGGTCAACGAGGATGATGTGATGTATTTCTTGGACCAGGGCTATGAGGTAGAAGGCATCATTGTCGAAAAACCTGAAATGCCAGTGGATTGATTCCGAAATCCAGGTGACTCACATCCTATCCGGGATCTAATTATCCCTTCAATCGGAAGTTATTTATATCCGTGTTCAGTAATGATTATCATGGTAAAAAAGGAGGACCTGCTCGGCAAGAGCTATAAGAAGATTATTCCTCGGGCCCTGATGTGGGCTGTACCAATCTCTGTCCTGTCTTTGTCTTCGTCTTATCTCTTGGCAGTTCTCAGGATAAGCTCTGTGCGGCAGATGGTCTTCGACAGCTCTTTCTTGCTTCGGGAGATGCTGCTCACGACGGGGCTGGTAGTGATGTTCCTTATCCTGTTCATGTATCTGGGCATCAAGAGCACTGCAAGGAAAGTACCCATGAAGGATTATGATACCAGGCTGACCTTCTCCATCTGGCTGCTGATATTCGTCTGGGCCTTGAACACCCTGGCAACATCACTCATTGTGAGGCAGTTCACGCTCTCCGGCGTGGGATTCATAACCCTGGTCGTAGGATTCGTCTTCCCGGCTGTGTATAAGCCGAAGTAAATTTTTTAATTGACTCATCCCAAAAATATATAAAGAGAATCAGATTGTTTTCTGCCATGCAAGAACTCTTTTGGGCTGAGAAGCTGGCGAAAACGATAATTACAAGGGAAAGGTTCAAGTATTCTGACAGGCCGATGCCCAAATTCTCTAAATATATCGTCAAGACATCAGCCTCGCTCTCCGGTGTGCTGCACATCGGCCGCCTTTCGGATACGATACGCGGCTCGACCGTCCACCAGGCGCTTGAGCAGGCAGGCAAGAAAGCCGAGCTGATATGGGTGGCGGAAGACATGGACCCCCTGCGCAAGGTGCCTAAAGGAATGCCGAAGGAGTATGAGAAATACCTGGGCATGCCTGTAACATCTGTGCCTGACCCTGAAGGCAAATACAAGAGCTATGCTGACAGGCACAGGGACGAATACCTCAAGGTAATAGACCAGTTCATATTCTCGAAGATGAAGAAGTATTCCATGATGCAGGAATACGACAAGGGCTCTTTCAGGCCATACATCAAGGCCATAATGGAGAAGGTAAGAGAAGTAAGGGAGATACAGGACAAGTACAGGAAGGACCCGCTTCCAGAGGACTATTCGCCGTGGAAGCCCATATGCCGGGGCTGCGGCAAGATAGCCACGCCCAGGATAAAACACTTTGATGGCAAGAAGGTAACCTATGTCTGCGAGGACTACAGTTTCGAGAAGACCACTGCCAAAGGATGCGGCCATGAGGCAGAGGCTGACCCGTTGAAGGACAAGGGAAAGCTGATGTGGAAAAGCGAATGGGCAGCCCAGTGGGCACACTGGAAGGTGGTCTCAGAGGGTGCAGGAAAGGAATATCAGGTGCCCAATAGCGCGTGGTGGGTCAATGCAGAGATATGCGAGAAGGTCTTGGATTTCCCCATGCCCGAGCCGATATTCTATGAGCACCTCATGATAGACGGCGTGAAGATGTCTGCCTCACTAGGCAATGTAGTGTATCCCAGCCAGTGGCTGCAGGTGGCGACGCCGGACATGCTCCGATTGTTGTACAATAAGAGGCTGATGACCACGAGGTCTTTCTCCTGGAAAGAGCTTCCGTTATTGTACGAGGACTTCGACCGCACGCAGAGGATTGCCTCAGGCGAGCAGAAGCTGGATAATGAGAAAGAGGTCGAGCACTATAAGAAGCTGCATTCCTATTCTGCGGGCAGACCCATGAAGCCGTTGCCGATGGCGTTTTATCATGCACAGATGCTGGTCCAGTTCTATGATAAGGAAGAGGACATGATTTCCAGCTTGAAGAAGACCGGGCATTATGATCCCAAGCGGAAGGAGGAGTTCCTGGAAAGGCTCGGAAAGGTCAGGGTGTGGCTAGACAAGTTCGCTCCTGAGGAAGCCAAGTTCAAGCTGCAGGAGGATGTCAAAGGCCTTGAGCTCAGCGAGGGGCAGAAGAAGGCGATAAAGCTGCTCACGAATGATCTAGATAAGAAATGGGATGAGAAGACCCTGTTCGAGAGGTTCTATAAGATCTGCGAGGAGGCCGGCATAAAGAATACCGAGTTCTTCAAAGGCTGCTATCAGGTGCTGCTGAGGCAGGATAGGGGGCCGAAACTGGCGCCCTTCATCTTAGTGCTGGGGAAGGACAGGGTGAAGAGGCTGTTCGGGCAGGTATAGGATCACGAAAGATAAATTTTTAATACTGAGACCCGTTTTCTCGGTTGAATGATTCATCTGAAAAGAGCAATTCTGGAATTGAAGGGATTGATTGATGAAAAGGACAGGCTGGATGATAAAAAACACCGTAAAGATATCAACAAGAAGGCCAGCCAGATTGAAAAAGATTGCTCTAGACTGATGGAAGAGCATGGGAAAGAAGTTAAGAATAACCTTTTAACAATAAAGATGCTGGCAAGAAAGCTGCAATGGATGATTCCTAAATGGTATCAGGGCATTCTGCCGTTCAATCCGCACCATCCTGAACTATCACCTAGGACTTATAACCTAGGGGTTAAAATATATACAGAGATGCTGCAATTCATCGATAAGAATTACGAAATATTGAAGATTGAAGAAGAGGAGATGGCAGCGTAAAGCTTTTGCTGAGCAATTGACCTGCTGAGGCAGGACCGCGGCCCGAAGCTGGCGCCCTTCATCTTAGTGCTGGGGAAGGACAGGGTGAAGAGGCTGTTCGAGCAGGTCTGAGCTGATTATTTTTTCTTATACCCAAACTTCTTATCATACCTTTCATGGTCAATGATATCAAGGATGAAAGCGATTATCTCAATCTCTGATTCGCCATCCGTAAGTGTGTAGAGCATCCTCCAATAATTCGGCAGCTCGACCCAGAACAGGTTTGTCACGCCATATTTGACGACATAATCCTTTGGGATCAATCTCTTCTTGATCGGCTCACCATAATGATGGTTCATCTTGATAAGTCCTATCTTCTGATTCAAAGAATTCAGTATCATCCGTTCTGTCTTTGAACCTGGAGCCTCTCTATTCAGGTACCTGTATACCTCTTCTGCTTCTTGTGAGAGCTTGACACGGATATGTTTCATAATTCAAGACCCTCAGAAATCGCTTTTCGCAGGTTCGGATTGGGATTGTGTATCCAGGTTATTCCTTTCATGCTTACCACGATCTTGTTGCTCTCTTCAAGGTATTCAAGTATGATTTTCAATAGGTAATGGTTAATCTGTTTCGGCAGCCTTCTTTTCAGCTCTGCGATAGTGAAGACACTGTCATCCATATTCTTGATAGTTTCTTCAACCATCAGGACTGTGTTCAAGGTAGGTGAGTGCTCAAATTTGTGTTCATATATTAGTTTTGCCATATTCGTCACTTTTATTGATTGATTAATAACTATCATTTATTAATTAGTATATAAATGTTTTGGTGGCATTTGAGTAATCTGCGCGGTCAGAGCGTTGTAAAGTACAAATCAGTGTTAGGGAAGGACAGGGTGAAGAGGCTGTTCGAGCTGGTCTGAATGCGCAATAGTTTTTAATATATCCTGATTATCCCCCTCCCAATGCCCGAAGAAACCTTTCCCGATGAGCTGATGATAGCTTATTTCAGATGCATGGCCGAAGGATGTGAGGGCGAGGGGCTACATGTGCTCTATGAAGACGAGGAAGAGAGGCCTTTCCGAAGCTGTGATGACTGCTCCCACCTGATGGAGATGCAAGGCCAGCCAATGATATATAGACGGGTACAAGAAAAATGAGCTCTAAACTCGCCCAGCATGACCCTGCTGTATTGAAGAAATGGCCTACTAG
Organism: Nanobdellota archaeon; assembly: GCA_018816705.1. GTDB lineage: Archaea > Nanobdellota > Nanobdellia > Woesearchaeales > JAHIVG01 > JAHIVG01. Next base: position 11,722 of record JAHIVG010000112.1, on the reverse strand, counting down.
CAAACTAGGCAAGCTATACACGAACAGCTTCACTCATTCTAGGAAAGACCCTGGTGAATTGTCCCAGTTCGAGACCGTGGCAAAGATATTGTTCGACAGGCCGTTCGACGAGAGGAAGGATATCTACCGGCATATACAGAATGAGTTGGCTGCCAGCATATGGGCTGAGGACTATGAGAAGGCCGCATTCTTAAGGGACATGAAGGAGCACTTCCATAGGTACATATTTTGAACTTTCAGCGCAATTAATATAAATTACATCAAATTCCCTCTTAGAATGCAGCTCAAACAGTATGATCAGACCATGTTGGAAACATGGGGGACGGGCAGACTAGGCGCGCTTTACCTGAGCAGTTTCAGCATTTCCAGGGAGGAACCCCAGGAGCTGCCTCAGCTGGAGACGATCGCTGAGATACTTTTCAGGAGACCGTTCGATGAGAGGAAGGGTATTTACCTGCATATACAGAATGAGTTGGCTGGTAGCATAAGGGCCGAGGACTATGAGAGGGCCGCATTGATGAGAGACATGAAGGAGCATTATCATAGGTACGTATTCTGACTAGCCGAGCGTGGCGACGAGATGCCCGACATAGTGGGTTATGACTATGACCAGCACAGCGATCAGCAGGTGCTCGCATATGACCTTGTATGGCTTGATCTTCTGATATTTTGCAATGAAATAGCTGAATATCGCTATCAAGGACAGCCCCCAGGCTATGCTGATGATTATCGCTAGTGAGAGTTCTAACAGCAGTATGGGGATTATGAAGGTCATGGCGAAGATGAACTTTGATAGGAAGGTGGATATCGTGGATTCCCATATCTCTCTCGAGGTGTGCTGGTTCTCAGACTCTTCTGACATGTGGATGCCTAACGAATCAGACATGGCGTCGGCGATGGCTATTACAAGTATGCCTCCTATCACGACTATATCAGAATGGGTGCTGGAATGCAGGCCGACTATCAGGCCGAGGGTGGTTATGATGCCGGAAGTCAGGCCGAAGCTGAATCCCTTCCTTATCGAGAGCTTCATGATGCATCCAGGAGTTGAGGGGTATTTAAAATTTCCTGAAAATCAACACATCATCATTTTATAGTAGTAAAAACAGAAACTTTTATATATCAAGCTGAACTACCATATCCACATGACAAACCTTTCTGAACTGGAGAAGGAGCTCGAATTGGACCGGAACCAGTATAGGGTCAAAGGAGAAGGGACTAAAGAGGATCTTTTCCATGAAAAAGCCGTTTATGATTTTGTTGAAGTCATCAAGGGCATGCAAGAATTCACCTGCGCCCAAGGGGAGTCTATCGTGGAATCCGATCCCATGGATCTAGTACCTGTGGAGGAAGAGGTTGACATCCTACGGATCGTGGGGTATGTGCCGAAGAGATTATTTGGGAAGAAGCATTTTGCGCTGGAGTTAAGGTCCTATGATGGCGTCGTGGCGCACCAGACCCCTGAACAACTAATCATAGATGTCCAAACAGTCAATGAGCGTATCAACCAATTGTACATCCGTCTGGAGCCGAGCGCTTGTAGAATTTGAGGTTGGTGTATCGGTTCCTAATCAAAAACCAATCCGCACTTCTTGCAGAAATGCTGGTGGTCTGAGAAGCCTACATCTTCGCTGCCGCAGTCCGGGCACTTGAGCTTGCTGCCTTCCCGGGCGACGCTCTGGAGTGATTTTTGGGCTGCCATGTTCAACACCCCTGACTGGTCTTGGCAGTGTATCTAGGCAGCTTGTCTTCCAGCCCCCAAGCTGCCACCATGTCGGTGAGATATTCTGCCAATGGTCCTACTATATGCCTTCTCTCGTGCCGGTCTACTTGATCATGATTCCATGAGTAAAGAACTGACATGCGTTTCTTCATCTTATTGTTGCCAGGCAGCACCCAAGCGAGCGCTCCAGCCATCTGTGCGTCCTGGTCAGGCAGTGTCTCATTGCTGACGAGAGGGACGTTGTTGTCGCATGATCGTCCTGGTGCGAGCAGCATATCCATGAAATATTGCTGGTCAACTGGAAGATCGCCGCCATACTTAGTACCAGTGTAATTCACCTTATCGTCGATCGCAGGCATGTCATAGCCCTTAGGCATGACGGAATCCTTGGATATAAGATACCAGTCGAGCCTCCCTTCCGGTGTTATCTCTGCTTCAAGAACAGCGTCCCTGCCGAAGGCCTTGTATTCCTCAGTCAGACTGACATATCTCTCAAGATCACCACGTTTAAGAATTTCCTGCTCAAGATCATCCGGTTGGAAGATGATGCTTGAAGGCATACCTAATCCTGCTTCGAGCTGTTCCCTGTCCCGCTCGGTCATGTCGTGCATTTTTGCCTTCTATGCTAAAGTTTACTGTCTGGTTTTTAAGTATTTCGATACCCCTTTTCAAATATGCGGCCATGACTTGCCGATAGTGAAAATAAGATGGTTTCCTTTAAAAATGTTGTGGTTTTCTTTATAAAAGGTTTATGGATATCGAATAATATAAAAAAAAATCTTTATTTTCACGATTTAAACCCTATCCTGGGGAAGGGATTGGCTACGCTGGAGCAGACTATGGACAGGTGGGCATGCACCTTCTTCACCTCCTTGGCCAGCAGTATGTAATATGTGGAGGCCTTCACTGATATGTCATCCTTCACGATGTCCCTTATCATCTTGGTTACGGCGCGCTTCATCTTACCATGGTTCTCCATTACCTGCTTGGCAAGCTTGGCATCGCCGTTCTTCAGCGCGGCCATGGTGAGCCCGAAAGCTTTCTTTGTTGCCTGATCGAAATCAGCAATGACCTTCTGATATCTCTCTACGCTCTCGTCGTTCTTGAGCTCTGCTGTCTCTATGATGTTCTTGCAGTGATCCCCGATGCGTTCGATGTCGATTATTATGCTTGTCAGGCATAACGAAGAGGTCACGTCCTGCTTCGGATTGATGGTGAGGTGCTCCAGCACCTTCTTCCGTATCTTCCGTTCAAAGCGGTTGATGGCCTGGTCGGTAGCCTTGATGTCGATGTCTGACCCGCCTTGATAGAATGCCTCCTGCATGGCAGCGTTATACATCCTCTCCGCAAGGTCTAGCATGCGGTGCATGTCATCTATTGCCTGCTGGAGCAGGTTGTCCTTCCTCCAGACCTTCATGAATTCCTTGAATACCATCTGCATCACCTCAGTATCAAATATATGATAGGTAACAGGTATAGCAGGAAGTATGTACCAACTGCTATTATTATAGTTTTCCTTGATCTGACTGCAAGATTAGCGAAACCGCTAGCTAAGGCCAATGGCAGCCTCTTCAATGGGAAGAAGATAAGGATCCCAAAGATATTGAAGACTATATGCGATAAGGCCACGGTCAGGGCAGAGATGTTCATGGTTATCATCGCAGCCAGCAGCGCTGTAATCGTCGTGCCGAGATTCGCTCCGAGGGTATAGGGATAAATCTTCCTAAGTGTGAGTATGCCTGCGCCTGCCAGAGGCACTATGAGGCTCGTGGTTATCGAGCTGCTCTGTATGATGGCTGTTATCACAGCGCCTAAAGTCAAAGCCGTGAGGTCGTTCCTGAAGAGGAAGCCGTCGATTATTACTTCGACCTTGCTTATGACCAGGCTGCGCATCACCTTGACGAAGAAGAAGAGGGCGCAGAAGAGCATCAGCAGAGAGAGGACGATAAGTACCCATGGGTTCTGGATGAGGCTTATCAGGGCTGTTGTAGTCGGCTTCGTGGCAAACTTAAGCGGGCTCATGAACTTCATGCCTCCTATGCCGAATATGGCATTGGCCAGTGATATTGCCAGTTTTTCTATTGGGTGGAAGAACATCTCGATCGGAAAGAGGACTATGACAGCGAGGATGTTGAAGAAATCATGGACGGTAGCGGCTGCAAGAGCCCGCTTGAACTCCTTCCGGTTGTTGATGTGGGCCATGGAGACGATTGAGTTGGTGATGGTCGTGCCGATGTTGGCGCCCATTATGATTGGGATCGCTCCTCTCAGCGAAAGTCCTCCTGCTGCAACCAGGCCTACGGTTATTGAAGTTGTCGTCGATGAGCTCTGTATCAGGCTCGTGGCCAGCACGCCGATTATCAGGCCGACAATGGGGTTTGCGGTCGTCGCCAGCAGGCTCTCGGCGAAATCCTTGCCGAGCAGCTTGAAGCCAGAGCCTAAGAGCTCGATGGAGACGAAGAACGCATAGAGGAGGATAAGGAAGAGAAAAATCTTCATGAATGTGCGCATGCGCATATTGAATTGATAAGAGATGGGGGGTGGTTAATAAAGATTACTAAAAAGAAAATAATCACCCAGCGAGCTCAGCGTCGATGATTTGCTTGAAGTTCTCGAAGGGGACAGCCCCTGGTACTATCTGGCCGTTGATGAAGAAGCCTGGCGTACCCGTCATGCCGAGCGATCTTGCCTCCTGTGTATGCTGCTGCACCAAAGAAGCGTATTTTCCAGACTCTAGGCATTGAGAGAAACTGGCAGTGTCAAGGCCTAAGTCATCTGCATATCCATCCAAATCTCCTGACGGTCCTTCGTCGAAGATAATGTCATGCATCTCCCAGAACTTGCCCTGGTCTCCGGCGCATTCTGCTGCCTGGGCAGTCATACTATCGCTTCCGCCGCGGTCGAAATGCTTGTAGATTATATTGACATCATCAGGATATGCCTCAAGTACCTGGTCAAGAGTTGTCCTGACGCGGTTGCACCATGAGCAAGAGAAGCTTGCATATTCCACAATGGTAATCTTTGCATCCTCGGAGCCCTTGACAGGCCTTCCGTCAAGTTCAATCTCAACGTCTCCACCATCATTATCCTCAGCGCCAGCCCTATCCGGAGCCTCGTCCAGCAGTACCACTGAAGGGAAGAGCAGCTTACCATCTTTAGTAACATATGAATCAAACTCCTGCCCTCCGATATTGAGCTTGATGTTGTAAAGGTCGTGCTCCTCATTCAAGCCAGTCACGCTCGCGGTCGTGCCCGGCTGCAGGAGATATGCGTTGATATAATCCATCGCGGATTCAGATGCCTCGTCTAGAGAGATTTCGCCTGCATCATCGCTTGAAATGTTGAAATACAGGGAAAAGATCAATATCACACCTAACACGATGCTCAATGGTTTCCAGTAATTCCCCTTCCTTTTCCTGTGTCTTGTATGTTCTTTTTCCATCATTATCCACCTCATGCAAATCTTTGCCTTCCGGCCTTGATATCATCTCTTTTTATAAGGATATCGTTTCCTTCCACCTCATGCGGAAGATGACTCGGCCAGCACCCATAGCCCTTGTTCTTTGAACCTAGGCCGTCGATGCTGAAGACCCTGCCGCAGTTCCTGCATTGGATGTCGCTGCCTTTCTGTTGGTATCCTTTGTAGCCGCCGCAGACATCGCAGGCGTCGAAGGCAGTCCTTGGCTTGCCATCAGATCCCAAAACAGCAAAATAGCTTATTTCAACGCCCCTGTCATCGAAAGTATAGGACTTGACATCCTTTGACAGACCTGACAAGGGTATTGTCACATACTCGCTTTCTGCAGCGACAGCGTTTCCGGTCATGCCAGTATTGTCAGTCGCATCAGTATTACATCCCACGACCATCATGGAAGCCATGATCATGAGCCCTATCATCATAAGTTTCATCTTTTGTCACCTCATAATCTCTTCGCCTTCAGCAATAGCGAGTTTGATACGACTGAGACCGAGCTCAGTGCCATCGCTGCCCCAGCTATCATCGGGTTCAGCAACCCTAAAGCAGCGAACGGGATGCCTACTGTGTTGTAGAACAGCGCCCAGAACATGTTCTGCCTTATCTTGGACATGGTCATCCTGCTCAGCCTTATCGCCTTCGGCACATCCCTTAGGTCGTCCCTCATCAGCACGACATTGCCGGTTTCCATAGCGACGTCTGTGCCTGAGCCCATGGCTATGCCGATGTCTGCCTGGGCCAGAGCGGGAGAGTCATTTATGCCATCACCAACCATGGCCACCTTGCCCTTGCCCTGGAGCGCCTTGACATATCCGGCCTTGTCCCCTGGTAAGACTCCGGCAAAGACGTGGTGGATGCCTGCCTGCTTGGCTATTGCCTTGGCAGTCCTCTCATTATCACCGGTTATCATGTAGACGAATATCTTCATCTTCTGCAAGGCCATGACAGCATCTCTCGAACCTTCCTTGATCGTGTCAGCAACAGCTATCATCCCATTGACCTTACCCTTGCTGGCCAGTATCATCACAGTCTTGCCTTGCCTCTCAAGATCCCTTACCCGAACCTCGATCTTGCCCATCTTCACGTTATTCTTCTTCATCAGCCTGGCGTTCCCTAAATAGTATCTCTCCTTCCCGATGCTTGCGACAACGCCGTAGCCGGGAATGGCCTTGAAGCCAGTAGTCTTCTTCAGCCGGATGCCCTTCTTCTTGGCCTCTTTGACTATTGAATCAGCAAGAGGGTGCTCAGAGTCCTGCTCGATGCTTGCCGCAACCATAAGCAGGTTGTTATTGGATTCCGGATTGATCGAGACGATATCTGTCACAGCCGGGATGCCTTTGGTTATAGTGCCTGTCTTGTCAAAGATGACATATTTCAGCTTGTGGGCAGTCTCCAATGCATCCCCGCCCTTGATGAGGATGCCTTTCTTCGCGCCTTTCCCTGTGCCGACCATTATCGCAGTCGGGGTAGCTAAGCCAAGGGCGCATGGGCATGCAATGACTAGGACAGCCACAGCAGCTATCAGGGCGAATGAGAGTTCGCTTCCTAACACTAGATACCATGCCAGGAAGGTGATTACGGCTATCACGATGACTGTCGGCACAAAATAGGCTGAGACAACGTCAGCAAACCTCTGGATCGGAGCTTTCTTCCCCTGCGCTTCCTCGATAAGCTTGATTATATGCGACAGCGTGGTGTCCTGGCCGATCTTCTCAGCCCTGAACCTGAAAGAGCCTGTCTTATTGATTGTTGCTCCTATGACTTGGTCGCGTTTCCTCTTCTCCACAGGGATGCTCTCTCCGGTTATCATGCTCTCATCAACAGCAGAGCTGCCTTCGACTATAATGCCGTCAACAGGGATCTTCTCTCCAGGCTTCACTATGACGATGTCACCGACAATTACCTCATCCACAGGAATCCTCATCTCTTTCCTATCCCTTATAACGGTCGCAATCTTCGGTGAGAGTCCCATCAGCTTCCTGATAGCGTCTGAAGTCTTGCGCCTGGCGATGGCCTCTAGATAACGGCCAAGGATGACTATTGTGATGAGGACAGCAGATGTCTCGAAATACTGGCCTGACCCAGGAGAGAACAGGACAGCATAAACGCTGAAGAAGTATGCAGCGCTCGTGCCTAAAGCGATCAGGGTGTCCATGTTCGCTGACCTGTTCTTCAACGCAGCCCAAGTACCTCTATAGAACTGGGCTCCGACGATGAATTGTACGGGCGTGGCAAGAGCCCACATTATGTAATCTTCATAAGGGATCATGATACCAAGCCACATGAAGACCATTCCTATGATGAACGCAGGGATGGCGAAGACCAGGCCTAGCAATAGCTTGTTCCTTATCCCTTTAGTCTCTTCGGCTTCTGAATGCTCATGCCCGGTATGCACTGATGCGCCATAGCCCTTGCCCTTGATGATCCCTATCAGTCGGTCCTCATCGAGCTTGGTCTCGTCAAAGACAACAGTGGCCTTGGCAGTAGAAAGGTTCACATTGGCTTCCTTCACACCAGGTGTCCTTGATAGTGCCCTGTCTATCAGGGTGGAGCAACTGGCGCAATGCATGCCAGTTATCTGTAACTCTGCTTTCCGTGCCATGATGCCTATCCTCCGCACCCGCAGCTACCGCCACGCGCAGCCCCGCACGTGGAAGAGCCGCAGCTGCCTCCACAAGAACCCTTAGCTTGCACCGGTACTGCGTCCAGCTCTTTCTGGATCTCTTCCTCATCGCTTAGGTCGATGTCATCCTTGACTATGAAGATTCCTGGTATCATGCCCATCCAGCAGCTCCAGGGGATACTGCCTGTCTCATCCGGTGTGAATTCTATGACCTGCTCGCCTCTTTGGATGTCAAACTTCAACCCTAGTTTCGGGACCTGGATTGCGTTATTGCAGCCAGTGATCTCCTTGCCGTTTATTATCCATCTCACTGGCACGCCTTTCTTGAGCACGAACTTGTCCGGCTCCCAGCCATACCTTGTCACGTCCATCCTGATTATCTGATAACCGTCTTCCATGGCAATGGCATTTCCTGTCATCTCATTTCCTGCTGCTGAAACAGACGCGATAAGCGAGTTCGAATCGAGCCCTGTGCCTGTGAGAGCTAAACCCCTGTTGACCATTATGAGGCCGAGGACAATGACAATCACGCCAGAGGCCTTCAGTATCTTATGTGTTGCCTTGCTCGAGATGAAGCTGGTGAAGAAGCCGAAGCCCAGCATGACTGGCAATGTGCCTATGGCAAAGACAAAGAGGAGCTTGGCTCCCTCTATCATGCTTCCTGTGCCGGCTGCCATGATGTAGACTGCCTGCAGAGGGCCGCATGCTATCATAAGCCCGTTCAAGAGCCCGATCACTAATGGGCTGTTGTGCCTTTTTGACTCCTTGCCTACGAACCTCGTTACGAATGAGGGTGCCCTTATCCTGATCTTCCTCAGCCAAGGGATAAGATTCAGCATGTTGAGGCCGAAGATTACGAGAAATATGCCGGCGAGGACGCCAGCTACCCCTCTCATCATGGGCGTGAATGCGATTATGGAACCCAGAAGGCCGAATGAGGCACCGATCATGGTATAAGATAGGGTCTTGCCCAACCCGTACATGAAATGGGACTTGTAGGTCTTTGTGCCATCCTGGGCGTGCTTAGCTGTGTAGGATACGACGAAGCCGCCGCACATGCCGACACAATGCAGGCCTGTCAGCAGTCCTACTAAGAAGAGCAGGCCGTAGCCCATGTTCTGGCTGATTTCAGGCAGCGCTACGCCCTCGAACATGCGGAAGATGAAATATCCGGCGACAATGATGCCTAACAAGGCAAAGGCCCAGCCCAAGGATCTTCCTGTCTGATTCTTCGACTCGTCGAGAAGATAACAAGTGTAACCCTTCTCTTCGATCTTTGAAAGGATTATGTCGATGTCGGTCTTTTCATCATCAAAGCGAACGTGCCCTGTCTCATTTGTGTAATCGAATCCTGCGTCTTTGACGCCCTCGACCTTCAACGCCTGGCGCTTGATTATTGTTGAGCAGCTGCCACAAGTCGTCCCTTCTGCTATGAAGCCTTGCTTGATGAGTGCCATATTATTCTACCTCGTAGCCTTCTGATTTTATGATACGCTTTATCTCCTCGGCCTCAATCTTTTCACTATCAAAGTCGATGGTGACAGTGCCTGATCTATGAGACGCATTTACCTTGCCGATCCCAGTCTGGCATAATAAAGACTCTTTTATCAGCTGTTCACAGCTTCCGCAATGCATCCCTTTGGTTCTTATTTCGATGAAAGTCATTTTTATCCACCTCAACCTGAAGCGTGATGGGTCAGACGTATATATCTTTGGCCTGAAACTGATAGGTCAATCATGGCTAATATCCTTGAATTCCAGTTTATTACCGTTTATAACGCGATTCTGCTTGGATTGCCCGTCAATGCCTATGATAATCTTCTTCAGTGGTATCTTCTTTCCAGATTCCTCTAGGGCCTGCTCTGTCATCGAATAGAGGCCGAGGCAGCACGGAACTTCCATTATTGTGACAGTGATGCTCTTCAGATTGTTCATGGATATGATTGCCTCTATCTTCTCCTTGTAGGCCTGGATATTGTCCAGTTTAGGGCAGCCGATGGCTATGAATTTGCCTTTCAATAGATTCTTATGGAAATTAGGGTCTGCAAAAGCAACGCAATCAGCGGCAATAAGCAGATCAGCATCTTGAAAGAAAGGCGCGTTTGGCGGCACAAGATGTAGCTGGACAGTCCACTGCCTGAGCTCAGACTTCTTTTCTTCAGAACTGTCTTCGACATCCGCATCAGTGTCTCTCAGGTCTCTCATCTTGGCTCCAGGGCAGCCACATGGTTCTGGTCCTTTTGATTCAAGGGGGATATCAATTTTTTTCTCCTTAAGATATTCTTTGGCTTCTTCAAGAAACTCTGTTTCACCATGCTCTTTCAGATGCTCCAGATGGGCCTTGATCGTGTTTTTCCCTTGCTTGACGATATTCTCCATCACCTTCCTCTCATCATAGGGCTCTGCCTCCCTCTCCTCGATCGTGATAGCTCCTTTCGGGCAATGACCTAAGCATGCTCCGAGACCGTCACAGAACAGGTCACTGACCAGCCTGGCCTTCCCATCGATCATAAGCAGGGCGCCTTCTGGGCATTCGGGAATGCACAGGCCGCAGCCATCGCATTTTTCTCGATCTATCTTGATTATTTTTCTTTTTGCCATTTTAATCCGTCAATGAATATTTATAGGCCTATCTTCAGAAATACCTGCTTGGTCTTCCCCTTCTCTTTCCTGGCAACGAGCCCTTTCTTCTCCAGGCCGTCAAGGATTATGCTCAGCTTGGACTTGTGCAGGTCTGTTCTCAAACGGAGAGTCTGTTGGGTGATGCCGTCCTGATCCCGCACTGCCTTGATGATCTTCTGCTCGTCCGCGCTCAGTCCCTGAAGGAGGATGTTGAATCTCTCTTCCTTGCTCTGGATATGCTTCTCCTTATTCAGCGTCGAGATTATCTCTTTCTGGGATTTCTCGAAGAATATGAGATAGACACCCAAGGCTGCGATGCCGCTGATCAGTATTATGCCGAGGTATGTCTGCCATGGCGTGCCTGTCTCCATCGGGCAGAAGCCGCCCTCTTCCATGTCTACGCAATCACAGCTCGCATCCGAATGCTCCTTCAGCTTGTTGTTGAATGTAAAAATCATGCCGCCCAGCAGGAGGCAGGCTATGATCAATATCGATCCCAGGGTCTTGTTGTTCATTTTAATACCTCTCCGGTCTTCATGTACCACATATACATGTCAAGCTCTGCCGGGCTCATGTTTGCCTCATCAGCCAAAGATATGAACTTCTCTTCAATATTGAGATAATCCCTTCCTGTCAGCGACTTGGGCCTGTCTATCATTCCGTCATCATGCAAGAGCCCGAGTATGTGCCTGTCCAGTATGGCCAGATTATTGTAGCCGACATTCCGCAGGAAGTGCGATGCTTCCTTGTAGCCAATGCCTTTTATGTTCTTGACCAGCCACTCTCTCGCCTCATGTTCCCCTTTCTCTCTTACCATTTGCTGCATCTTCTGCTTGATGTCTAAGTGGCATCTGGCGTCGATGATGAACTGCGCCTTGGTGTTGTGGAAACGGTGCTTGTGCCTCTTGATGGCCTGGCTCAGGTCTCGGTGAGGATAGCCGCAGAAGCCATTGTGGCCCAGCTCCTCCTGGATGTTCAGGGCAGTGATTGCCCTTGAGTTCGCAGTGAGTATGCAGAAGCACAGCTCTGAGAACCAGTCCTCGGCAGGTCTCTTATCAAAGGATCTGAATCCCTCGAGCCTTGACTCTACCTCCTGCTTGACGGGTGATCCCCTGATCCCCATGATCTGGTCTATCAGTCTGTTCATTGTCTTTTTTCTGGTCCGCTCATTCGCGATACCCACTTAATAGTTTTCAGCTCTTCCACAAGCCGTGGATGTTGCACAGCGCGCGGGCACCCATGCCAGAAGTTTCCGCGAGGCAGAACTCTGCTTCGGGCT
>JAHIVG010000111.1 GCA_018816705.1 Nanobdellota archaeon | reverse complement strand
TTTTTATCCAGATGGTCTTTTACTTGATCCTTTTCTTCTTGTTCATCGAGATCGGTGCCGTTTCAGATATAAGGTTCATCTATTTCCAGTTTTAATGATCTTTCCACTTTTAGCATGCTCCACCAGCAGGGCATGATACTCGTTGAAGAGCCTGTGGTCTTTTGGCAGGGATTTGTTGAATAAGTCCTGGAGTTCGTCATAGGATGCGTCTTTCTTGCACAGGCCTCTGCTCAGGAGGACCCTCTTGGTGTAGGCGTCGACGACGAATATCGGCTTGTGGAAGGCATAGAGGAGGATTGAGTCAGCTGTCTCAGGGCCGATGCCCCAGACTGAAAGAAGTTCTTCCCTGTCCGGGCCTGGCCTTGCTTTGAGGAAAAGCTTTATCTTCTTGGCCTTCTGGTTGAAGTAGCCGGCAGGCCTGATCAGTTGGGCTAGCTTTTTCTCTGGCAGATTTTCGATTTTTTCCCTCGATAACAAGACTGTATTCTTGAGATTTAGTAGGGCTTTCTCCACGTTCTTCCATGCCGTGTTCTGGGTCAATATTGCGCCGAGGATGACTTCGAAGCGCTGCTGCGGTGTCTTTGGGAAGCTGTAATCGCCATTGTGATAGCCGCGGTCATCAAAGCCCGGCTTTCCGGCCATCGAAGTGATGGGCCACCAGCCCTGCGGGCCGTGAAGATTCAGTAGCTCCTGGTAAAGGCGGTATAATGGGTTCATCCAAGTGTGGTGTCAATAATAATTTATATCATTTGTGCAAAAGGATGAAACATGAGGCTCTTCCACCTGAAACTCATGGTCTCTGCTTGCATAATGTACGGATTGTTAAGGTTCCTTGAATGGCTCTTCAAATGATTTCGCAATATGGTTAATTGCCACTGCGGGATAGTTAACTTTATAAATCATGGTGGCTTCTCCCTCGCTATGAGGATTGAATTCAGCAAGAGGCTGGAGGGGCGCGGGGAGCTGGAGCCGTATAGGAAGGAATACCAACGGATGACGCAATCGTATCGGAGTGAACAGTTCCCGGAATGGGACAGAGAATTGAGGCTGTGGGCATATGACTTGGGTAAGCTGTATCAGGACTTCATTCAAGAGCTCAGCGAGTCCTTCGACCGACATGAAATGCCCAATCAAGAAAGTTCCAAGGATTCCTTATGGGTGAGATCTCCGCATGAGTTCTCGCTTGAGCTAAAGATACAGCACGCTCATGGCGACTTAAGCCCACAATACAATTCTATCAATAATCCTACGCAAATACCAAAGGAATGCTGGGAGAAAGTCGGGGAACGGGAGCCGAAACTTGACGAAGAGACAAGACAAGAGAAAATTCCCATCTATGAGGAGATACCTGCGCTGGTCGTCAAGGGCGAGATAAGCTACAAGGAGTTCTTCGCGCCCGATCCTTCGCCGGCGCTTGCAGCGCTCAACGAGCTCGGCTACGATGCGACAGTCAAGCCAGTGACCAAGGACTTGAGGCCGATCATTGAAAAGCTATTGAGGGAGATGAAAGCAGGATGAGGATAACCTACAGCAAGCGGATGACCGGCGAGGGTGATTTGAAGCCTTTCCTGAAGAAGCTGTACCAAAACAAATTGGAAAATGCTTGGGTTCATGGGCACGAGCATATCGATGTAAGGGGATGGGATTATGATCTTCAAGCCCTGCAGAGATATCTCATGAATGAAATGGGGCAGGCCTTCACCAGGAATGAGATGCAGTACAAGGCATCAAAGGCTTCCTTTTGGGTGAAAGTCCCTCTCGAGTTCGCATTGACCCTTGATGCAGAATTGCCACAACCTGATTCTGATCAGAATAAAATCTTTAATGAAGCCACATGGATCCTTAAAAATTCCTGTGAAAAGATTTGGGAGAGAGAGCCTGAAAAAGATGAAAATGCTAAAGAAAAAATCCCCATCTATCAGGAGATACCTTGCGTGGACATCTCCGGGGAGATAGCATACAAGGACCTTCTGGATCCGGACCCTACCCAGGTATTGTCGATTCTCGAAGAACTGGGCTATGGGTGGACAGTCATACCCACATCCAAGGACGCTGTGCCGCTGCTGGAGAAGCTGTTGGCGGAGCTGAAGAAATGAGGATTGAGTTCGAGAAGCGGATGACCGGGGAAGCGGAGCTGGCAGATTATATTCATAAACCGTTTGTGACAAAGGACGTCGGTTGGGAGAAATGTGACCTGAGACAATGGCAGTATGACAAGAACGGGATAGAATCCCACGTCCTGAAAGAACTTAGCGAGACCCTGGTCCGCTACCAGGTGCCGAACATCGCTTCAGCGAGCACGCTATGGGCCGAATCACCTCATGAGTTCTCCCTCAGATTGGAGGCCAGATCGCCCTACTCCGATAACTCAAGTCCAGACATGTTTCGAAATAACAATGTCGATGTATTTTATCATTCCAGCGAAAAAGTCGGGGAACGGGAGCCCACACCTGAAGAGAAAGTATTTAGGGAGAAGAGAGAGATAGGCAAGAAGGTACTAATATACAATGAGATACCTTCAGTAAGCATCAAGGGGGAGATAGTCTATCAAGACCTATGGGAGGCGGACCCCGCGCCTGCCTTGACCGCACTCAAGGAGTTGGGTTATTCAGCAAAGACCGTAACCACACCAGAAGACCTCGTTCCCCTGGTCGAGAAGCTCGCAGAGCAATTCGGCCCGATGCTCCAGCAGGTGCTCAAGGGGAGGCAGAGGATAGCCTTTTCCAAGACAATGGCAGGGGAGGCAGAGCTGCAGCCCTACATCAGCGACGGGGAGCTTCATAAGGGGATTTACCATCAAGGAATACATAAACATATCGATCTCCAAATGCTCTACTATGATTTCAGGTCACTGGGGCAGGAGCTGACCCAAGCGATTGCACATGAGCTTGATGCAGTAGAACATCCGACACAAAGGATCGCTTATGACAAGTTGCGTGCCACGACACCGTATGAATTCATATTGAGGCTGGAGATGACCAGGACTGATAAAGCACCTCATTATTTCCCGATCGACAGGATGGAAAAAATATCAGGCGTGCAAAAGGCAAAACCGGCGCTATACAGGGAGCTTCCCCAAGTCGAGATCAAGGGAGAGCTGACCTATCAGGAGCCGGATGCCAATCCTGCGCCGGTATTAGACGCGCTCGTGAAGCTCGGCTATGACACCGACCTCGTCACGCTGCCGGATCAGTTCGAACAGGCGGTCTGGAAAACACTGGGGAAGATGATGAGATGAGGATTGAGTTCAAGAGAACTATCAAGGGCGAAGGGGACCTAGCTGGATACCTGGAAGAAAAGGAACCTTTCCTAGACAGCAAAAGAGAAGCCAAGCTGGGTTATGGGTTCGACGATTTCGCATACCTAATCACTTTCAAATATTATCTCAACAGGCTAAAAGGCGACATCGTCGCTGAACTGACACAAAGATATGGGGAACTGGAGATGGATACAAGACAGACATCAGGTGATACCTTCTGGGTGGAAGGATATTATCCGTTCTCGATGACGATCGATGTAATTCTGACGACAAAAGTC
Organism: Nanobdellota archaeon; assembly: GCA_018816705.1. Taxonomy (GTDB): domain Archaea; phylum Nanobdellota; class Nanobdellia; order Woesearchaeales; family JAHIVG01; genus JAHIVG01. The sequence goes on along the minus strand of JAHIVG010000111.1, from coordinate 31,622 downwards.
CTATCCGAGATACCAAAAGAAAGATGGATGTTGGCATATCATAAGAAAGAGAGGATAGACTTAACGGTCTTGAAGCAAAAGATACCGGTCTACAAAGAGATTCCCTCAGTGGATGTCAGCGGGGAGATCGCATACAGAGACGTGCTGACAGCAGACCCGAAGCCAGTCCTCGACATACTCGGACAGCTCGGATATTCTGCAACAGTCGTGCCCCCGTCAAAAGACCTGGAGAGGACGATTGAGATCCTGCAGCAGCACGGACTGGCCCCAAAAGACTTATAAACCATCCCGCCCATTTCAAGACCATGGTATCAGACGACATAACCATGACGAGACACCTCACCTTCTCATACTTCTCCCTGGTGGTCGGCATGATAATCTCGCCGGTGCTGCTGGCCATCCTCACAAGGATACTATCTGTCGAGGAATACGGCGTCTACACATTGCTAGCAACCACTGCAGTGTTGGCCGGAGTGATACTTGACTTAGGCATATCGCAGTTCATAATAACAAAGCTGCCAGGCATGCGAAAGAAGGATAAGCTGACATATTCATCCTCGCTGCTGCTCTTCCACTTCCTGATCGTGGCAGTCCTATTGGCCATAGCCTTCATACCGCATGTGCACGAGGCAGGGATAAACCTCCTCGGCTTGCAGGGATACAGAGCTGCCTTTGATACGATGCTCTTCGTCGCTGCGCTCAGCATACTATTCCGCGTGGTGAATTCCCTGCTCGTGGGCAACAAGCGCATGGAGTTCAAGGCCATTACCGACATCCTTCCGAACGTGATACTCACATTGTCCCTCATCACCGTCTTTATCGCCTTCAAGAGGTTCACGGTCCAGACGACGATGATCATCTGGCTGGCCGGCTTCATAATCACCATCATCCTGTCGATGCTCTTCCTCCTGGCGAGGAAAGAGTTCGCGCTGAGACTGGTGAGATTCAGCCAGGTGAAGACAGGATTCATATTTGCCATACCATTGGTGCCGGCAATAATCGGTCCGTGGACAGTCAGGGTGGTCGACAGATACTTCCTCAACAGCTATCACGGCTCGGAGAGCGTGGCCATCTACGGCCTAGCATATGCACTGGTCACATTGGTCAGCACCTTCGGCAGCGCTGTCACCACAACACTCTATCCTCATATTGCTGAGAGATGGAACCTGAAGAAGGATCACAACATGCTCTTCAGCTCAGCGCTGAAATACGGCCTGGTCATAATCGCTCCGTGTATAATAGGCATACTCGCCTTGGGAAAGCAGATCATAACCATGATGTCAGGAGTGAAATACGCACAGTCCGCGACGCTATTGCCGATAATCGTGTGGTACCCGCTGTTCTTCTTCCTCATCTATCTCTTCAGGCAGCAGCTGCTATTGCGTGACAAGACAGGTAAGCTCGGAGCCATACTTTTCTCGGGAGCCGTGTTCAACATCATACTTAACCTGGTCCTGATACCCAAGTGGGGGATCTATGGCGCTGGAACAGCGAACATCCTGAGTTATGTGTACATGTTCCTCTTCACGTTCTTCTTCGCAAAGAAGTACATGGTGTGGAACTGGAGATACGTCAAGCCGGCGAGGATAGCGCTGGCCTCGGTAATAATGGGAGTTGCAGTATTCCTCCTAAACCCGTCGACCTTCATCTTCAAGCTCGTAACCATGGCCTTCGGCGCAGCATTCTACGGTGCATTGCTGATTGTGTTCAAGGTCTTCGACAGGATGGAACAGGACATCATAAGGAGATACCTGCTCAGCACGCCGGCCAGACCTTTGGTTGAATGGGTGTGGAGGAAGTAGTCATTTCCTCGCCAAAAGAATGACATGGTCATTGAGAGGTGGCCAATACCTCAAGGTGGTCTTCTTGAGCTGGCTCCTGAGAGATCTTGATTTGGTCAACCTGTAAAGGAATAGCTTGGCGAAGACGATAGACCTTGACAGCATGGCGAATGCGAAGTTGAGATAATGCCGAAGCATGTTGTTGTCCCTGTAAAGCCTTATCGTCCTGAAGCCCGCTTTCTCGACCATGGCCTTCAATGTCTTCTTGTCGAACTGGTACAGGTGGGAAGCCGGTGAGATGAGGTCCCAGCCCTTGCCTCCGGTCCTGGCATTGAACGAGCCGATATCCTGCGTGGACACCAATAGCAGGCCGCCTTTCTTCATGATGCGATGGACCTGTTCCAGGGTCTTTGATGGATCGGGCAGGTGCTCGATGACGTCACTAAGGTTTGTGGCGTTGATGCTGTCGGCCTTCAGCTTGACAGTGTCCAGCGTGCCTGTCTTGACGTCAAGCCCCAGCTTCCTGCAGGCAGCAGCCTCCTTTCCAAAGGGTTCAACGCCTATTACCTTCCAGCCCCGTTCTTTTGCGACAGTCAAGAGCTTGCCGTCGGCGCAGCCCACGTCGAGGAGAATGCCCTTCGCATATCTCTCGATCTCCTGCATCCTGGAATTGAGACGGTTGCGTTCGGAAGTCTTCCTGAGCTTCTGGATGAAAGTTTCCTTTGCCTTGCCTGGCTTTTGCGATTCATATGATTCTGTCTGGTCTTCTGAGCTGTATCTAGGATTGGTGTAGACTAAGCCGCAATGCCGGCACTGCACAATATCAAAATATTCAGGCGGGTCACGGCCCACCTTGGACAGCGCGTTCATGAGCTTCGGATAGTACATGCTGCTCTTTATGCGCCACTTCAGCCTCGGCTTGTCCTTTCCGCACAGGTTACAGCTGACAAGTTCCAGTCGGTGTTTCATGGCAGGAAGTGATGATGCACTCCTTTTTAATTGTTTGCTAGAAATCATTGAGGTAGGTATTGCTCAATCAACAATCTCGGTCTCGAGCTTTTCCAGGTCGCAGAAGTCTGAGGAGAAGTTGTATGCGCCGGCGTTGAGGAAAATGATTTTGTCTCCTACTTCAGGGTCATTGAGATAGACCCTGTACCTGAAGATGTCCATGGAGCAGGGAGTGAGGCCCTTGATGACATACGCCTTCCCTTTCCCCTTGTCGAGCTCGCCTTCGACCAACAGCTTAACAGGCACGATTATGGCGTCCATGTCGGTGTTGTAGACAGATGCGTCTACGACGATGTTATTGTCATAGACCCTGATGATCCTGGTGTGAAGCTCGACTGCAGGGGCTGCGATGAAGCGGCCGGGCTCGATGACCATATTCACATCTCTCTCGGCAAGCCAATCCTTGAAAGAAGAGATCTTCTCGAAGATGCTCTTGAGGACGTCCTTGTTGGTGGAGGCATATACCGACGGAAGGCCGCCACCGATGTTTACGAAGTCGACCATTTCCAGGGTCTTGTCGTCGAGCATCCCGGAGATGTCATGCTCCAGGTCCCACTCGCTCATGTTCTGTGTCTTACGATGGAAATGGACGCCGAGCCTGCCTATATTCGGATTCTCTCTCAGCTTGGGTATGAGCTCGTTGATGGTGTCGGCTGACATGCCGAAGACAAAATAGCGCTCAGTCCGGACGGTGAGCTCGTGCAATCTTATCCTGAGGAAAAGGTCAATCTTAATATCGTTGCCGTCGAGGAAAGCCAGCAGCAGCTCGAGATCCGGCACGTTGTCGACGGCAAATTTAGTTATGCCAAGCTTGAATAACCTATCGATCAATCTGTCGTCCCAAGCGTGAGCGAGAAATAGGATCCTGCTCATGTCCTCGACATGCTTCAGCTCATTGATGAGATGCATGCTGAACCAGCAATCAGTGCTGTCTTCCAGGATCCTGGTCACGTCCTGGTTGGTCTTCGAGCTGTAGGATACCACGTCAGCCAGCCGGCTAACTTTTTGGAACTGTCCTAGGACTTTCTTCTTTGAGAGGACAAAGCGCGGCGTTCTACAGGCAGCGGGAGCCCCCTCTAAAGTACAAGGTCTACAAGTCCCCATACGCTTCCGTCCCGAACCCCCACCCACCCTACTATTGGTTGTTTCAGTCGGGCAAGATGCAGAAGAATCGGTCTTCGACCCGGAACCTAGTTCCATCTTAGAATCATCCATCAAGAAGCCCCTCCTCGTCGAGCTTCTCTAATGCAGCAATCATGGCCAACGGGAAAGTGATTGTCACATCGCCGATGACTGTCGCTACATCGCTCTCGTCCTTGACCTTGCCCCAGGACTTGGCCTCGTCGGTGGTTGCGCCGCTCAGGCTGCCGGAAGTACTCCTGGCCGTGGTCATGTAGACGGCATAATTAGCACCGCCGTTAAGGAGGGTGCAGAGGATGGCATGATGCTTCGATATCCCGCCGCCCAGGGCGATGATGGCTTTCCTTTCGTCCTGGCTCGTGCTGAGCAGGATGTTCCCGAAATCCGAGACCACATCTATAATGAAGTCAGGATGCTTCTTCTGGAAGAGATACAGGTGGAAGCCGAAAGCACCGTCGGTTATCGCAGGACAGAATATCGGGACCTTCTTCTTCGCTGCCTGGCAGAGGATGGAATCATCGTCGTCCAGCATGAGGCCTATCTCCTTGAGCATCTCTGATATTGGCCAGCGCTTCTTCTTCTGATACAGCTTCTTGAGGATCGGTCCCATCATGTCCTCGAAGCGCATATAGCTCTCGTTGGTGATGAGGATGTTCCCTACACGGTTGATGCCATGCTCATGCAGCTCGACATCATCGTCGGTGAACCTGCCGACCCTGAACTTCTCCCCGGCGGACTTCATAATGTCCTCCTCGATGCCACCCACGGTGGTGACGATGACATCTGCCATGCCCTTACGGATAAGCTGGGCAAAGAACCCCCTCAAGCCTGATGTGACCATGTTTGAGGTGAAGGTCAGGAAGATCTTCGCGTTGTCATGCTTCATCTTCATGAATATGTCCGAAGCCTTGCTCAGCTCGATGGACTGGTAGCCGAGGCTGCGAAAACCCTCGACCAACTGGCTGGCCTTCATTCCCTTGTTCCACTTGAAGTCTTTGACGAACTGCATAGTATCACCTATCAAAATGTGTTTTGAGAAAATAGTTCAGCTGCCTTCTGCCCTGACCTTATCGAAAAGCCCTGATTTCATATGAGCACAGCGTTGATGGCGCCGTCCTGTCCAGGCCTTGAAGTAACCCTTGCCTTGCCGAGCTCGGTGTCCAGGACAGTGCCCTTGGTGATGATGTTCCTCCTGACGAAGTGCCTGTTGGCAGGGTTCTCCAGGATGTTCTTTATCTTGATCTTGGAATACTTCTTCGACTTGGGATCATATACGTTGGCCACGTTGCCCCTAAGCAGCTTGTACTTGCGGTTGTCGCCCATTACCCTGACCGCCTTCAGCTTGGGCTCGTCCAGCTTGGTCATGGTGGGCACGGAACCGTGCTCATACTTCTTCTTCTTGCGATAGTCCCTGTAGAGCGAACCTGAGACGCTCAGGTGGCTCCTTGCTTGTGATGTTGCCATTTTACTTCTTCTGCCAGTTGTATTTCCTCATCTTGGCGGTCTTGCCGAAACCACAGGAGCTGCATCTCTTCTTCCGACAGTGATATGTCCTCTTGCCGCAGCGCCTGCACACTATATGGGTCTTCTTCCCCGACTTCTTACCCATTGACGGTGTTCCTTTCATCTTACGACGGTGATATCACAGTGATCGTGTCGCCCCTTATGAAGATCACTCCCAGCTTGCGGGAGAGCTCTCCATTCACCATTTCCTCTGCCTCTTCCAGGACGACATTGATGTGTATGTCGAAAGCCTTCAGCTTCCCTATGTATTGCCTGTTATTCTTCAGATCGATCATGACCCGCTTGTTCCTCGCTTGGTTGAGCGCATCCAGTGGTCGTGAAGTTTCCATAAAAGCACCTCGTGTATGGGGTTTTAAGTAGGGTTTTTAAATCTTATGGTGACAGAGCTGCTCTTTGGCAACTGGGTCGTCTCTGCAGCAGTCGCTCGTGCCTCCAAAATCCTTCCACCTGAAGTTGTACGGCGGGTCGAAGAAATTATCGCAAACTCGCTTATCATCGTCGGGGTCACGGCATATCACGGTCTGCCCTTCCTCGGCGCAGAACGATCCCGTACAGCAGTCTATCTGCCTCTTGTCGATCAGCATGGTGTTGTGGTCGAGGCAGCTGCCCTTGAACTCGCCGTCCCTGCATCTGGCATTTGTGCAGCTCGCGAGCGGGGAGCCGTCGTTGAGGCAGTCCGGGTCGATACCTGAGCATATGCTATTGTCGCATCGTCCGTCGCAGACCTTTGAACAGGAGAAGCAGTCGATCCTGTCGCTCGTGGAAGCGCAGAAGGTCTTGGCTCCGGAAGCCCTCATGTTGACGAAGAATAATAGGACGACGACCAGGAAGGTGGCCACCAAGAGCAGGTAAAGGTGGTGGTGCTTGTGCTGTTCCATTCACAAAGTAAGGGAGGTCGTAGTTTAAAAAGGTTTTGGCCTCAGCAGATAGCCATGTTCCATGGCCCGGTCGATGGTGTTATCGATGTACACGGATTGCTCCTTGCCTGCGTTGGGGAACCGGGTAGCGGATGCAAATAATCCACCGCAAGCAGAGATGATTCCCGCTTGAGGGGCGATGGCCCTGTAGGTTTCCGGCTGCTTCAGCGCTTCCACAATGGCATCCGTAGTCGGGCTGAAAGTCTCAGGCCATACCAAAGTGGCAAGGTAAATGAGCGCTGCGCAAGGGATGCCTACAAGCGCGGGAGTCTCTAATGTCATTGTGACAAAATTATCCGGCACGTATACTCCTCTCCGCCGGAGGTCTTGAGTCTCCATTATGAGCGGCACGAAATGGTCGAGCTGGGCGTTGTGGGCAGGGTCCCTCCGCTGGGGAAGGAGCCTCCTCCAGCCGCCGGCCCTTTCAAGCAGCTCCTGGTAGACCTCTTCGACTGTGCGGTATGAGGCGTCTGCTGTGCGGTGCCGCTCGACAGAATCACTGATGACAGGATTCCACAGATTGTTCTCAAGCACCAATGCTTGGGCAGCGGCGGTGTCGAGGTTTGAGATGTCTTCCGGTTCTAACGCCGCGAAGCCAGGAAAGTCTCCACCTAACCTATTGATCTGTTGTGCATAAGCCTTTATCGCTCCTGGCGCATTCTCAATCCGTTCTAGATGCACGCAAAGCGGAACTGGTCTTTTGGCCAATGGGATCACCCTTGTTTTTCTATCAAATGATTATCAGGTCAATATTCTTCCAGAATTTAAATATGTTGTTGTTCGGGTTTAAAAAGTGAAGATTTTTATAGCACTTATCAACCCAATCCTAATGCGGAGACACGAGCAATCGGAGATTGCTTGGATGTCCATGCTTTACTTGCGGAGATGCCGGAGCGGTCAAACGGGTCAGGCTTAGGGTGGCATTGTCATGTGAAACCTGATGGGTTAGTCCCTACGCAGGTTCGAAGCGCCTTTCGGTGTCGAGAGCCCTGCTCTCCGCATTTTTTTCTAATCATGCCAACTTTGAAACCGAAAACTATTTAAACTTTGAGTTTATATATATAAACTGTGAGTTTAAATGAAGGATATCACTGCCAACGAAATGGATTTCGTCCTGAGGATCTTCAAGAATCCTGAAAGAGATTATAATGCCAGCAGTATCGCGAAGGATATCGGAATCAGTGCGATGGGTGCCCTGAAAATCGCAAGGAGACTTGAGAAGGGGAACATCCTCAAATCAAAACTAATGGGCAGGGCAATTTATTATACCTTGAACATCGAGGATGATTATGTGCAGCAGTATATCAGATTCCTATTGAAGAGGGAGGTCGAACATGTCACAGCTCACGTGAAGAGATGGGTCACTGACATCAGGAAAATCAAGAGCGCTGATTCTGCCATCTTGTTCGGTTCAGTCCTGAAGAAACACGAGGCCAAGGATATCGACGTCCTTCTCATCACAGACCGAAAACGATTTGCACAATTAAAGAGGGAAATCGAAGAAATTAATCTAATAAACGTAAAGAAATTGCATCCTATATACCAGACAAGAGAAGATTTCAAGAGCAACATCAAAAATGAGGACAAGGTAGCCTTAAATGCAATAAAGGGTCTAGTGGTTTTCGGTGAAGAGACAATCATCAAGCTGGTGGAAAAATGAGCCACGCTAAAATTATGTGGTAACGGAGGAAGTGAAATGATAAAAGACCTCAAGACACTGCTGAACTCGATGAGCCCGAAGCTCAACAAGGGTGAATACGTTTTCTGCAAGGCCGATTTCGACCCTTCGCTAATGCCTGTGCTGGTGTTCGAGGAAGAGGAGGGCACGACGCTCATCCTGAGGAAAGAGATTGCGGACAAGAAGATGATAGAATATGATGGGGCCTGGTCGTGGATAACGTTGACAGTGCACTCCGACCTCGAGGCTGTGGGCTTCCTGGCCAAGATCACCGAGAAGCTGGCAGAGGCGGGCATCAGCGTCAATACAGTCTCTGCGTTCCATCATGACCACCTCTTCGTGCCGGTTGAGAAGGCCGAGGGGGCGATGAAGGTTCTTAAAGGGATTGAGAAAACAGGGTAAAACATAAATATCCATCTAATCTATCCATCCTAAAATGTTATATGCAAACCTACCATCAGGAAATTATGAGCCAGAAAAACAGGAAGCGAAACCTGAACCAAGCCGCTTCGGGAAGGGTCTTTTCATGACTCTCAAGATTACATTAGGTCTTGCTGCTGTAACCTCGTTAGCGGCGTGCATGCTAGGGCCGGGCGGGTGCATAGAACGAAGATTGAACAAAGGCGGCATGATAATGTACAATGACCCTGGAAAGGTGTATACACAGAATGAATATTATGCCCCTGAAATGGCTACAGCGAATGCAGATGACATCGGCGGGCTCGTTGAGGAGCCTTTAGAATAGACACTTTCATTAAATATTTATACTAATTGATTTTCTCATGAAGCAAGCATACTTGCGGGGACACGAGCAATCAGAGATTGCTGGGCCCCCGCTCGCTTTGCATGCGGGGATGCCGGAGCGGTCAACGAAAATCAGAGATTTTCGAGCTCGAAAAACTCGGGTTTTTCGACCAAACGGGCACGGTTCAGGTTGCATAGCAGGAGAAGCCGTGTAGCTTAGTGCTTACGAGGGTTCGAATATTGGCGGGCGATAATGCTCCGAACGCCAGTGAGAGAGTCCCTTTCCCCGCATTTTTTCTATATCTGTTCACTACCTGCCACTTACATTAGTACAAATTCCCTTCTCACAGGTCACCCAACCCCCACCCACCAAAAACACATACTTTGGTCCCATTTCGCTGCACCACCACTTCCCCCACCCTCCCCCATATAGGTTGCCTTAGAAGCATTGGAGATGAGGCGTTGGTTGGGGCCCGAGACCGCTTGATTGCACTCTTTATCACAAACCTTTTTAACGCCACCGGCTTTCTGTGGTCGGGATGAGGATACGGCTGTCTGACAAATGGGTGGCACTCGCAGTATTTTTGGTAATCGCAGTGCTTTTCCTGGTACCGATATTCTCAAGGATGACCAACTGGGGCAGCCAGGACTGGGACCAGCAGTTCTTTTATAGAGGAGCGGCCAGGAAGACGATAATGGATTACGGCCAGCTCCCGCTGTGGAACCCGTGGCACTGCGGCGGCACGCCACTGCTGGCCAACACGCAGTCAGCCCAGCTCTCGCCCATGTTCCTGCTCGTGTTAGCGTTCGGAGCTCCGGTGGGGATGAAGCTCAGCATCCTCCTGCACATGGCGATAGGCATGTGGGGCATGTGGCTATTGGCGAGGAGAATGAGATTCTCGACCCAGGGAGCTTATGCCTCAGCCTTGATCTTCATGTTGAGCAGCTGGTTCGCTCTCAAGATCGTTGCGGGCCACGTGCTGTTCTTCTATATGTCCCTGGTCCCATATGTCATGCTCTGCATGATGAAAGGCCTCAAGGACTGGCGCTACCTCATGCTGGCAGGACTCCTCCTCACGGTCCAGCTCTTCTCAGGGGCTATATACATGATATTCTTCACGCCCATCCTGGTGGTCATGTTCTCGATCGTCCTGGCCTTGCGGAAAAGGAGCTGGAGGCCCCTGCTGATGATACTGGTGATTTTCTTTGCCTTCGCCCTGACCAGTGCTGTCAAGCTCCTGCCAATGACAGCATTCCTGATGGAGCACTCGAATCTGAGGGAAGACATACAATATTATGATGGTAGGACCCTGTTCGACTCCTACTTGTCGAGGAACCAGGGCATGTACTCCCAGGACCAGATGTTCTACCACACGAGGGAAGAGGCAGGTTCGCTGATAGAGGCAAGAATCAGGGGAGAGGTGCCATGGGGCTGGCACGAGTACGGAGCCTATATAGGATACGTGGTGCTGGCCCTCGTGCTGGTGTCTTTCCTGTGGTGGCGCAGGGTCTGGGACCTGCTGGCGATGATGCTGATATTCCTCTGGCTCGGCGTCGGAGATTACGCCGCGTTGAACCTTTTCAAGATCTTCAGCGTCTTTCCATTTCTCAGCACGCTGCACGGCCCCTCCAGGATGAGCATAATGGTGATATTCTTCGCGGCCCTGCTTGCCGGGTTCACAGTGTCTAGGCTGAGCAGGCTCAAGCAGGGCAAGACTGTCGCATGGATCCTGGTAGGAGTGATAATCCTCGACCTGGGCACGGTAGGGCTTGTCGTCCTGAAGGATGCTTTCCCCACCGAGGCAGTTGAGGTGAGGGACAACGAAGAGTTCTTCCACCTCATGGTGTCAGACCCGTTCAGCACCCAATACGTCAACATGCTACAGAACATAGGCACGTTGAACTGCTACGAGCGGGTGCACCCTGAGGTAAGGGCAATAGCCCTGGCAAACGACGAGGGCGAGCTCAACCCGGCCTACAAGGGAGAGGCCTACCTGCTCAGGCAGGACGCAAAGCCTGAAGTCGAGTTCTCGCCCAACAGGTTCACCGTTGAGGTAACCAGCGGAACAGAAGACACGTTGGTATTGAACCAGAATTATGACCAAGGCTGGTACTCGGATGCTGGGAAAGTGATTGAGGTAGAAGGCAAAGTAGGGGTCAGGCTGGAGCCAGGGGAGCACTCAGTCAGGTTCAGATACCTGCCGGCCACTTTTATAATAGGGGCGGTCATAAGCATACTATCTATAATGGGAGTCATGTTGCTGTGGAGGAGAAGATGAAAGCAAGACATCTGTACTGGCTGGGATTCGTGATCATCGCAGGGCTGTTCATATTCGTTGAAGCCCCAGGCCTTGCCAACCAGGACGTCGGTGATGAATGGGTATACTATTACATGTCCAAGCAGGTAACCCAGGGGAAGCTGCCATACAGGGATTTCTTCTACGCCCATCCGCCTCTCCAGCTATTACTATATATATTACCGATCAAGATCAGCGTATTGGCAGTGAAGCTGATACCCTTCCTCAGCATACTTGGCACAGGGCTGTTGGTATTCCTCCTGCCGAAGAAGAGGCTTACAGGGCTTATCGCGGCCTTCCTGTTCTTCACAAGCTACTCAGTCATGCTAGAGGCGACATATGGGATAGGCGTCTGCGAGGCCACCTTACTTATAATATTAGGTGTGTCCCTTCTCACTAAGGGAAGGCTGTTCTGGGCAGGACTGTTCTTGGGCCTTGCAGGCATGATGCGCACTTATGCATTGATACCTGCAATAGTAATAATGGGCTGGGTCTTTCTCAAGGACAGGAAGAGGCTTTATGAAACGGGTCTTGGCTTTATCATTGGATACATAGTGCCTTTCCTCGTTCTGCTTGCAGCCTTCAAAGGAGAGTTCTTCATCCAGGTGTTCTCGTATCACCTGCTGAAGCCGAGGGCAGCCTCCAATGTCATCGAGGTATTCGTTGACGTGGTCATACGTAATCTCCCATTGTACATCTCGGCTGCGCTCATCTTCCTGACAAGGAAGAAGAAGGCAACAGCATTCTTCGGCACCGTCGCTGTGGTGTATCTGGTGTTCCTCCTCATGCTTAACAAGATATTCAACTATTACTTCGTCATGTCAGCGCCATTCTTAGCCATCGTCGGAGGCATAGCACTGACAACCCTGCTCAAGAAGAGGTGCTGGAAGTACATCATCCTCGTCGGTGTCATGATGGCATTGTGGAGCACTGCAGCCGACAGCCTCTACCTCAGGAAGATAGACTTCTCCCAGTTCGACGACGGAATAACACTTGCGAAAGAGCTCGGGAACAGGGCAGGGCCCGGAGACTGCATATTCGGCGACGACAGCACGGCAACCATGTTCACCTTCCACTCAGGCCTTGAGGTATGCGACAGCTTCATCGACACCAACCAGATGCGCTTCCTGGCAGGACTGGCCTCAGAAGAGGAGGTCGCCATCAAGATAAGCGAAGGGGAATATGATTGGGTCATTCTCAGGCCGCTGCAGGGCATAGGATCGATACCTAAAGTATTCTCGGCTGCCGAGGAGAGCTGCGAGACCATAAGGCGCCTTGATGATCCTCTGAGGGGAACATTTATATTGTACAAATGCTGACAGGCATCCTCGGAGGTGTTTTATATACAGCCTTATAAAGGAAACCTGATAAAACGCACATTTTATGATTAGTTATTCTCGAGTGATAACCGGTTGATTCCACGGGATTCAAGGGTTTCAGCCCGTAATCCTTAAACGGGACCTTGGGGGCAGGGGGCATGTTACGAAAATTTTATAAATGAGAATCGAACCTATGGATGGCAGAACGATGTTTCCATATAGGCGCGTATAGCCTGGCTATACGCGGAAGTGGCTAATAGCCCAAAGAAAACACGGAGGTGTTAAAGTATGAGAGTGCGTAAGACAATACAAAGGATAATGGCGTTCAGCACTGGCGTCGCGATGATGGGTGCAACCATGGCTGGTGCATTAGCAGCTGACATGGCTGATTTCCCAAAGCCGATGTTTATAGACAATGATGGTGTCTTCAACGGCGTAATCGTGGTCGGTGAGAACGCAAAAGCTGCTGATTCGATCGGTGCTACCAACATCATGGGAGCGCTACAGGCAGCCGCATTCAAGACAGTGGTTGTGGATACCGGAGACGATTCCACGATAACTGTCGCTGGGGATGCCAAGAAGATTGAGCAGAGCACTAACAAGCTCGAGCTGAGCGAGGGCCTTAAGTCAACAGGTATACATTCCGTAACAGGAAGCGACCTGGCAGCCTTGAAGGACACGACCATCGCCAACGAGTTCGGGACTGTCACAGTCAGTCAGTCAATAGCTCTAGGTAACGGGACTGTCTTCTTCAGGACAGACCAGAACGACCCTACTGACACAGAGACGCCGGCTGCGCATGTCAAGTTCTCTCAGGACCATGACGCGTATGTCTATAAGGTGCAGTTCACACCGGCCCTGAAGTCAGACCACGACACCAACGGCAACTACCTCGAGGACATCAGGGACAAGAAATTGACCCTGTTAGGCAAGGAGTTCACCATCCAGAGGGCAGACCACACAAGCCCATACTACATCAAGTTAATATTGATGGGTGGATCCAAGACCGAGACCCTTGAGGAAGGCGAAGAGAAGGTAGTCACAGTGGGTGACAAGGAGTACAGGGTCAAGGCAGACTACATCGGCGCGACAACAGCACGATTCATCGTGAACGGCGAGACCACCAACAGCCTACAAGCGTCAGAGACCGAACAGTTGGCAGATGGGACAGACATCGGTGTCAAGACCATCCTGGCCCAGAACCTGGCTGAATCAGGCCAAGGCGACAAGGTAGAGTTCTACCTGGGCGCGAACAAGGTCGAGCTCGAGGACGCTGGAACCTTCAGTGCAAACACCACTGTGGGCACGGTCAAGGTCAACGGCCAATCACTAGATTGGATGAAGCTGTCGATCAAGTCAAATCTGGACGGCATGCTGGCAAATGATGCGGATACATCAATCAGCGCCATCGAGATCAACATGACGCCTGACGATGATATCTATCTCGCTGAAGGCGAGACCATGAGCGCTGTTGCAGATGCGCTGTATGGCAAGGCAGGCAACATGTTCTTGGACGGATTCGACTTTGAGTTCAAGGGCCTGGAAGTGGGGGATACAGAGGATATCACCATAGTTCCCTCTGGCTCTAACTCGTACAGGGTCAAGTTCAAGAACAAGGATCAAAACCAACTGAACATGGATACCTTCTCATGGCATTCAGGTTCAGGATTGATCATGCTTGGTGAGCTATCAGGTTCAACCCTAAGGCCCATCAAGGTGAACAACGGCGGAACCGTCAACCTGAGCAAGAATGAGTATGGTATGATAGGTGACGGGGTTGAGTACGGCTATGGCTATGTCGTGAAGTTCACGGGCCAGAACAACGCTGACAACCTTTACAAGATAAAGGACATGTTCAGCGGCGAGACGTACGAGGTCAACTACGACGCAACTGGTGCAGGGACCTTGACATTGCAAGGCACTGCATATGCTGTAACTGGCGGAGCGGACAGCACAAACGATATCGTTATCGGAACTTCGCGTAACTACATCTACACGGAGTATGGTGCGAAACTGACCTTCACCAACGTTACGCCTATGGCCACGATGACGTTGCAGTCAGAGCCAACCGAAGACTCGAGTGTCCGAGACACGATGACGGTGAACTTCACCAGAGACAACTCGTCCAGTAAGCTGCAGATCAATTCAATGACTGGATTCCTCGACGACAGTCAGGCATCCGGCACAGGTATCAAGGACGGCGACAAGGATGTCTACATCGGTTATTCCACCAGGTTTGGTGTCTATAACAAGTACGACCAGCCCACAACAGGCCAGTATGATGCGACCTGGACCTACCCGGATGACCAAGTGACCGCAGCGTTCTTCGTGACGAGCGGAGCGACATCATCTGGAGGAAGCGGTGGTGACATCACGACCAAGGAGCCAGTGCCAATACCGGTGACTGCAGTCAAGTACGACACCGAGGTCAGCGACATAACCGCTGTGAATGCGATTGTCGTAGGCGGTCCCTGCGTGAACAGCGCAGCGAAGACCCTGATGGGAGACCCTGACCCGTGCGCCAAGGACTTCCAGCCGAACCACGCGAAGATCAAGCTGTACATGAACGGTGACAACGTAGCGATGCTTGTTGCTGGTTACAGCGCGATGGATACGCGAAGGGCAGCTCACGTGCTCGCCAAGTACACTGATTGGGCGACCCAGCTGACAGGCGACGAAGTGGATGTGTCTGGTACGACCCTGAGCGACATCTCAGTAGGAGTGCCTGTCCCAGTAGTGGACGACACCGTTGTTGACGACACCGTTGATGACGACACCGTTGATGACGACACAGTCTAGAGCCGGTTGAATTAATTTTTTTTCCTTATTATTATTTTGATTGGATTAGATAGAGCTGTTTGTGAGGGGGTTAACTTAAATTATTATTTTTATTTTTTCCTGATTCTTATCAATACTTTTTTCCATAGAATATGTTGTGCTTAGACCTGAGGATCTTCACCCTGCAGGAGCCAGATGACCTGCAGCCAATTATGGTGATGTTCCTTCCTTCTGCGACCCCTATACTCTCGTTGGGAAGCCTTCCAGGGCAGACTATTTCTGCCTTGATTATGTCTCCCTTCTTGAAAGGCTTAGGCAGCTGCTTACAGGGCCTTATGTTGAAATCCTCAGGCTTGAATATGAGCTTCATATCGTGCTGTCTCTCGAGCTTTCTCAGCATAGAGTAAAACTTCGGCCAGGGGAGCTGCCGTACAGGATTCCGGCCGAACCGGTAGTTCAGGAAGTTCTGTATGCCGACCCTGGCTTTCAGCCTTTTCCCGAATTCTACGATCCTGCCAAGCTCATCATCGTTGAAGCCAGGCACATAGACAGGCGCCAAGGTCAGGTCAGCCTTCTTGGCGATGTAGGAGCACATCTCTTTCACATGTTTCACAGGGTAAGGTTTGCCTGCAAGAGTATCGGCTGTCTTCTTCGTAATCGAGTTCAACGAGACATTGAACTGAGTCAGGCCGGCCTTGACCAGGTCATCCACCATCCTCTTCGTGAGCATGGTAGCATTGGTATCCATCGAGATGCGCTCAACCTGCTCAATGTTGTCCAGTCCTTCAATGAGGTGTAAGATGTCGGCGTAGAGCAGAGGCTCTCCCTGCGTGCCTATATGGGCCTCTAACGGGCAGTCCTTGAAGTCAGCGATCTTCCTGAACTCATCAACAAGGTAGTCTGCCTCCACCACAAAGTCAATCATCCTCCTGTCCTGGTCGATAGAGCAGTAGATGCAGCTGAGGTTGCAGCTGGTGATAGGCTTGACCTCGAGCAGGCTCGTGCCGCGGTCGACAATGCCAAACTCCCCGCTGCCGACCAACGGGATACCAGAATTCCGATGGATATAGACAGCAGGCTTGCCAGTCATCGTATTAGTAAGGTTCTTCAGGGCCTGATCAAGATGCATCATGAAGCGGGACTCAGAATCCACTGTGATGCTGTGCTTGGACACCTCATGGCTGCTCAGGGGCATATCTGCCTTGAATATCTTCAGGAAACACACCTCAAGCCTGTCGTCCTTCTTCGTGAACTCAATATTGTTGAATGATAAGGTCGTCATACGGCGTGTGATAGCCTAGGATATTTATTAATCTTGGCAAAATTTAAATACTGGGGAGGATATCCCTCCATGGGGGAAAATGGCTGAAGAGATCGCGATTACATATGAGACGCTTTTCGAGCTGCTGCGCCGCGAGAAGAACAGGGAAGAGCTGCAGAAGCTGAGCGATACCTTTGTGGAGGATGTCAAACGATACCTGCAGGAGAAGTCGCAGGCCTCGAAGAAGCTAGGCATGTTCCAGGAGCAGGAGAATGCCCATAAGCAGCTGGGCAACATCAAGAAGATCCTCAAGGAGCTATACGAGAGGCGGGAGAAGAAGATAATCCTATTGGCCCTGAACAAGAGCCGTACAAGGTCGAACATCATCGACACATCATCATTGCTGCCGTGGGAGGAGCAATTCTACAACGACCTCGTCTCGGTCTTGGACATATCGAGGAAGCAGAACCTTCTGGCGCTGCTGCAAAGAGAAATTTCAGCTATTATACCCCAAGCCCAAGAGCCCGAACCAGCGCCACCAGCCACGCAAGATCCTAAGCTTGAAGAGAAAGCATCAGAGCAAGGGACAGAGGAAGAGAAAGGGGATGAGCAAGGGGCCATGCCAAGAGCAGAACAAGCGAGTGTTGATACAAGCAGTGCAGATGCAAGCAGGATGCCAGAACTCATGTCAATCAAGTTCCTCAGGGCAGTGCCTAGCTTCGTGGGCCAGGACCTCCAGAGCCTCGGCCCGTATGAAGAGGGTGAGGTGGCAGACCTGCCGAAAGCGATAGCCGACGTCCTGATAGCACGGGAGAGGGCACAGCTTGTGAAATCTTAAGTCAAGGGCCCGCCCGCAAATAGGTATCGTTATATGGCCCCCTCTTAATGTCCACCCATACCCCCTACCCGCCCCCATGCTTGTCGCCTTTGTGGCTGATGGGCAGAGGCCGGGTTTTCAACACTGTTCTATCGACAGAAAACTTTTTAAATGGAACTGGGTTTCTCCGGGGCATGAAGAGGCCTAAGACTACCAAGAGGCTGTGCCCGCACTGCAAGAAGCACACAGAGCACAAGATAACCCAGAACAAGAAGAAGAACGCCTCCAGCCTGAGCTACGGCTCAAAAGTCAGGGCCCGCAGGCGGGGCAAGGCGCGCGGCTTCGGCAACAGGGGCAGGTACTCCAAGCCTGCAGTCTCCAAATTCAAGATGACAGGCAAGAAGTCCACCAAGAAGACAGACCTAAGGTATGAGTGCAAGGAATGCAAGAAAAGCCACATGCAATCGAAAGGCATCAGGGCCAAGAGGGTTGAATTCACATGAGAGAACCATCATCCAAGTTCATAAAGATACGGTGCCCGAAGTGCAAGAACGAGCAGATCACCTTCGGCAAAGCAGCAACAGAGGTCAAATGCCTGGTCTGCAGCAAGGTGCTCGTGGAAAGCTCGGGCGGCAAGTCCAAGATCAAGGCAAGGGTGCTGGAAGTCCTGGAATAATGCTACGCCAAAAAACAGGCCTGCCGGAAGAGGGGGAACTCGCTATGTGCACCGTGCTCAAGGTGCACCATAATTCTGTCTTCGTCAAGCTGAACGAGTACGGCGACACAGGCCTGGTACACATATCAGAAGTCGCTCCTGGCAGGATCCGCAACATAAGGGAATACGTGAAGGAAGGCAAGGTCATCGTCTGCAAGGTCCTCAGGATAAACAAGGAACGCGGCTACATCGACCTCTCCTTGAGAAGGGTCACCGAGATGCAGCGCCGCTCCAAGGTCAACGAGCTCAAGCAGGAGCAGATGGCAGAGAAGATCCTGGAGATGGCAGCCCGGAAGCACAAGCAAGACATCAAGGACATCTTCGCAAAGATCGAGAAGGAGGTCTACTCCAAGTACGACCTGCTCTACAGCGTATTCGAGGAAGTGATAACCAACGAGAACGTGCTCGAGGAGCTCAAGTTCCCGAAAGAGCTCATCCCAGACCTCATAGAGCTCACCAAGCAGAGGATAAAGCCGCTCGAAGTAACTGTCGACGGCAAGTTCACGATAAAGAGCTACGAGCCCGACGGTGTGGAACTGATAAAGATAGCGATAAAGAAAGGACAGAAGAAGGTGCCGGACACAGACATCAAATACCTCGGAGGGGGCAACTTCAAGGTCAGGCTGGTGGACAGCAACTACAAGGACGCAGAGAAACGGCTGAAACTGCTGAACGAGACGATCACCAAAGAGATCGAGAAGAGCGGCGGGAAATACGCCTTCACCCGCGCAGAGAAATGATACACTCACTCCGCTACGCTATGCAGTCACTCCGGCTCCGCCTCCGTTCGGCACTTCGGTCAGAGCCCGAAGCGTTCGTAGCCATAAAATCGGTGATTTTATGAGACTTCTGAAGTGCAAGAGTTGCGACAGGTACACGATGAAAGAAGAATGCCCCTGCGGCGGAAAGGCAGTGCTGCCCCAGCCGCCCAAATACTCTCCCCAAGACAAGTATGCCAGGTACAGGAGGATGGCAAAGATGGAAGACCGGTCGGAGAGAGGGTTGATAAAGCGAAAACCATAAAAGGCCAGGTGCATTCTCCCCGACTATGAACTGGGTTGTGAGCAGGAAAAAGGAGGTAAGGCTCAATTCTCCTGTCCTCATAGAAGGCCTACCTGGCATCGGCAACGTCGGCAAGGTGGCCGTAGACTACCTCGCTGAGCAGCTAAAAGCCAAGAAGTTGATCAATTTCTCGTCCAACTACATGCCGCATTCAGTCTTCGTCAACGAGAACAACCTCGTGGAGATGCCCAGCATCGACATACTGCACGCCAGCACGAAAAAGGGGGAGTTCCTCTTCCTCGTCGGAGACACCCAACCGATCGACGAACCGTCATGCTACGAGTTCACAAAGAAGCTGCTGGACGAGCTTGTCGACATGGGATGCACGGAAATAATCACCCTCGGCGGGATAGGATTGCCATCAGCACCAAAGAAGCCCAAGATATACATAACAGGGAACGACAAGAAGATAGTGAAGCGATACATGGACGGGCTGCCGCTGCAGCACAAGATCTACGGCCTCGTCGGACCCATCGTCGGCGTGACTGGACTGCTCGTAGGCATGGCAAAACCCCGGAACATACCGGCCGTGGCGTTGCTTGCGGAGACATTCGGGCATCCGATGTACCTAGGGCTTAGGGGCTCGAAGGAGCTGCTCAAGGTGTTGGACAAGAGATACGGATTCAAGGTCAATTTCAAGACGCTGGACAACGACATCAAAGAGATAGAGTCAGAGATGTCTGATGCCCTGCCGAAAAGGTTCAAGAGGCTCGGGATGAGCAAGGATGTAAGCTATATAGGGTGAAAAAATGGACACGACCATCCAATGGATAAAGGCGAGAGAGGTTCTCGATTCTAGAGGCAACCCAACTGTCGAGGTTGAGCTCAGCACACCAAGCATGCTCACGAGGGCTATCGTACCCAGCGGCGCATCCACCGGTTCGAGGGAAGCCCTCGAGATGAGGGACAAGGACGAACGCTACGGCGGAAAAGGCGTCAAGAATGCCGTCAGGAACGTCAACGAGGAGATCGCCGAAGCCGTGAAAGGCATGGACTGCAAGGAACAGCATGCCATCGACAACGCCATGCTCGAACTGGACGGCACAGAGAACAAATCCCGGCTAGGAGCCAACGCCATGCTCGCAGTCTCGATGGCAGCATGCAAGGCAGGAGCTTACGGCCAGGGAAAGAAGATCTACGAACACATCGCAAAACTGTCCAGCAGCGGAGGCATAACGCTCCCTGTCCCGATGATGAACGTGATAAACGGAGGCAGGCACGCTGGCAAGGAGAACGACATCCAGGAGCACATGCTCGTCGTCACAGGCGCGAAGAACTTCACAGAAGCATTGAGGATGGGAACTGAAAGCTACCACGCGCTCAAGAAGATCCTCATATCACATTTCGGACCAGCAGGAGAGCTCATCGGCGACGAGGGAGGATTCGTGCCCCAGGTGGACATACATGACAGGCTGGAATTCATGATGGACGCTATCGAGCATGCAGGCTACGACGGGAAGATAAAGATCGGCCTGGATGCCGCTTCATCAGAGTTCTTCAAGGACGGAACATACGCGATAGGGGACAAGACCTTCTCCTCAGGAGAGCTCATCGACTTCTACAAGGAACTGGCAAGCACATTCCCCATAATCTCTATGGAGGACGGCATGGCCGAGGATGATTGGGAAGGCTGGGCGCAGATGGTGTCAGAGCTCGGCGGCAAGATGCAACTGGTCGCGGATGACCTCACCGTATCCAACACGGTCTTCATCAAGAAAGCCTTGGAGATGAAGGCAGCCAACGCCCTTCTGCTGAAGGTGAACCAGATAGGGACGGTGACCGAAGCCATCAGGGCGGGCAAGCTGGCCAAAGCGAACGGATGGGGCCTCGTTGTGTCGCACAGGAGCGGCGAGTCAGAGGACAGCTTCATCGCAGACCTCGTTGTAGGCATGGATGCGGGGCAGAGCAAGTTCGGCGCGCCAGCCAGGTCTGACAGGAACGCCAAGTACAACCAGCTGCTCAGGATCGAGGAAGAGCTAGGCGACAGGGCCATGATGGCAAAGCCTTTCTCAGAATCAGACGAGTGCATGGACGGGGACTAGGCAGCTTCCTGCTCTTCATCATGCTCTAATTCGGCAGTCTCGGGTTTCTCTTCTTCAGTGGATTTAATTATGACATTCAGGTCTTTTGCCAGCCGGTGAAAATCCTTCTCGATCCCCTCGACATATTTCCTGAACTTCCTGTTCCTGCTGTCACGGGCCATCTTATGGAGGACATCGTAGGCCGGTTTCCAATACTTCTGATAGAACATGCGCAGCTCATTCCTGATCTCTTTCGCAGAGGTCATGCGTTCGACGATGACTATCTGCTCCATCAATGCCCTGACCTCAGCACACTCGCGGGAGTCATGCTCGATCTTCTTCAGGTAGGAATAGAGGGTGTGCGCTTTCTTTATTATGTCATAGATGCGTTTGTGGGCATCCTTGGCCGCGTTCTTTTTCTTGGTCTCCAGCTCTTCAATCTTGTCTGCCAAGTGCTTGTCATGCCTGACCTCCTTCTCGAGGGCGGATCCTGAGCCGAAAAAGAACCCGAATATCGTTCTGAAAATGCCGCCGATGCCTGTAAGCCAGCTCATGGGCATGTAAGTTATAGGCCTGTTTTATTAACTTTTCCCCTAAACTCTTATAAATCATAATTCTCTCCAGGCCGCCATGGAACTCAAGGACCTGTCGAAAGACCTTCCCAGGGACATCTACCTGAAGCTAGCGCAGGAAATTGTCGAGCTGCGGCCGGCACAGGAAAAAGCCATCAAGGCAGGCCTGCTGAAAGACAAGAACATGCTCGTGTGCACACCGACAGCCTCGGGCAAGACATTCATCGCGGAGCTGGCGGCCATAAGGACCATCGTCGAGAAGAGACGGAAAGTGATCTACATCGTGCCGCTGAAATCACTTGCCAGCGAGAAGCTCAGGCAGTTCAGGCAGAGATATGACGAGTTCTTCAGGATAGCCATGTCCATCGGCGACCTGGACAGCGCAGACCCCTTCCTGATGGAATACGACCTGATAATAACCACGTCAGAGAAGCTTGATTCCTTGATAAGGCACAAAGCGCCATGGCTGAGATACATAGGCCTGGTCGTCGTCGACGAGATACACCTGCTCAATGACCCTGGCAGGGGACCGACCCTGGAAATACTGATAACGATATTGAAAGAGAAGCTGAAAGGGGTGCAGATGCTCGGGCTGTCAGCGACGATAGGAAACCCGGATGAGCTGGCAGAATGGCTCAGCGCAGAGCTCGTCCTGGACAGTTGGAGGCCGGTGGAGCTCAAGAAAGGGGTGGCTTTCGAGGGGAAAGTCGAGTTCTACTAGTTCTACCCTTACTTTTATGCGGAATATGAAAAAATATATAAATAAGTAAGGGTATAACAATCTCATGAGAATAATAACAAAACGCGGTTATCATTATCTCCAAACCTCTTTCAGAGTCGATGGTAAGACCATAACAAAGGACAAGTATCTCGGAAAAGGGATTCCAAAAAACCTAGAAGAGATAAAGAAGCAATTCTTGGGACTGATCCAGGGAGAGACCTTGTTCAAGCGATTCGATGTGATAAAAAGTAATTATCTGAAAAACTGGAATAAACTGCCAATTCCGGTGAAAAAGAAGATACATGAAGAACTGACGGCCCGTTTCACGTATAACACCAATGCAATAGAAGGATCCACAATAACCTTAGAAGAGACAAAAAGACTGCTTAAGGATCATATAACCCCTGAGAAACCTCTGGCAGACGTCCAGGAAAGCATCAATCACGCAAAAATCTTCTCAGATATCATAGATAATGAATACCATGACCTCAGCCTGAAGAATGTAATGGAATGGCACAAGCAGATATTCAGGGAATCCAAACCTGAAATTGCAGGCAAGGTCAGGGATTATCTGGTGAGGGTTGGAGATCACCTCTGCCCTGACTGGCAGGATGTGCCAAGACTGTTAAAAGAGTTCTTACAATGGTATAACACAAACAAGAAAGAATTGCATCCAGTCGAATTGGTCGGAATGGCCCATTACAGGTTTGTTAAGATCCATCCTTTCGGGGACGGGAACGGCAGGATAGCGAGGCTCATAATGAACTTTATCCTAAATGCGCGAGGCTACCCTGTATTGATCATCGAATTCAATAAAAGGACATCATACTATAAGTCATTGCGTAGGGCAGACAAGAAGACTGAGTGGGAATTCTTGAAATATCATTACAGAAGATACCTGAAGAACAACGAAGAATTCTTATGATTCAGATGCCAAGCGATTCTAATATCCTTCTGCTCTCAAACGGCTCAAGGTCGGGGTATTCCTGGCCAGTGCCGATGAACATTATCGGCTTACGAGTCACGTAAGAGACAGATATGGCAGCCCCTCCTTTCTCGTCGACGTCAACCTTTGATAGCACGATACCGTCTATGCCGACAGCCTCGTTGAAGTTACGGGCCTGCTCTACGCAGTCGTTTCCGGTCAAGGAATCACCGACGAAGATCTTGAGGTCAGGCTTCGCGACCTTTATGACCTTCTTCAATTCGTCCATGAGATTAGTGTTGCTGTGCTGCCTGCCCGCGGTGTCGATCAGGACGACATCCTTATCCTTGGCCTTGGCATGCTCAACCGCATCAAAGGCGACAGCAGCAGGGTCTGAGCCGTAATCATGCTTGATAAGCTTGACGCCGAGCTTGTCAGCATGGATCTGGAGCTGCTCTAGCGAAGCTGCCCTGAAGGTGTCAGCGGCAGCAAGGACGCAGCCAAGCCCTTTCCCCTTGAAGTAATGCGTGAGCTTGGCGATGGTCGTGGTCTTTCCGGATCCGTTTACGCCGATGAAACAGATGACATACGGCTTCTTCTCTTTCACTTTTTCCACAAGGTCGATGGGCTCGACCGAGAACAGGCCGTTCAGCGACTCGGCGAGAGAGCCTGAGATCACCTCTGTGAGCTGGCCCCTCCTCAGGGGCTTGTCGACCAGGCGGTCCTTCAGGTCGTCCTTTATCTTCTCCACGACCTCCATCGCAACATTGTTCTCCATCAGCATGACCTCGAGGTCCCAGAACAGCTGGTCGAACTTGTCAGATGAGAGCTTCTTCGTGACAAAAGTGTCAGAGATCCTCTTGATGACCTTGGGTTTCTCCTTCTTCTTGAAGATGCCGAGGAATCTTTTCGGCTTTACAGGCTCAGGTTCTTCAGCTCCCTCCTCTGGCTCAAGTCTTTCTAGAGGTTTGTCTTCGACAGGCTCCGGCGTTTCCCCTGTTTTCTCTATAATGGGTTCCGGCTCTTTCTCAGGAACTTGCGGTTCAGGCTCGGGTTCTTCGACGACAGGCTCCTCGGATCCGACTGCGGGTCCCTTGACCTCGGGTGCTTCCGGTCCCTCGGTCTCTTCACTCTTTTCATCAGGAACTTCAGGGGACTCTTCTTCAGGCTCCTTCTCCTCGGGTTTTTCAATAAGTTTTGGCTCGGGTGTCCCGACAGGCTCTTCTGGTTTCTCGATCTCCTCTGGTTTCTCTTCAGTAGGTTCCTCAGGCTTCTCCTCGAGCTCTTCCTTCACCTTCTGCGAGAACCTAGAAATCGTCTTCTTCAGCTTGTCCTTGAGGAACTTGAACATCTTATTCTACCATCTTCTTGAGCTGCTCTTCGATGTCGGAATAGCTCTTAAGCACCTTCTCGAACTCGATGACGGCCTGTTCCCGGGCCTTCTGGATCTCGTCGATCTGGGTCTTAATCAGATCCTTCACTTCCTGGACAGTCTTGTCCACGACGACACCGCCGCCCACGTTGACGAGCATCGTGCTCGCATCAGTGAGGGTGCCCTTGACAAAGATGCCGTTGCTCATCGGGACCAATACCTCAGAGCCGGGCTTGGCAGCCTTGATCTCCTCCAAGGAATTGAACAATACAGCGGCTTCCTCCAGCTTGGAGTCGATAGCCTGTATCTGCTGCTGGAGCTGCTTCAGCTGCTGCTCAACCATCTGATATTCCATATATTTTTCCTGGACCTTCTTCTCGTCTACCATGATTTTCACCTAGGTCATGTTCCCGTCTGACAGCGGGGTCAATGAACTCTCTTCATGAATGCGCTTGATGGCCTCAGCGATCAGCGGAGCGATGGAAATTATCACCAAGGAAGGGAATCGCTTCTCTTCCGGGAGAGGGAACGTGTCTGTCACGACTATCTCCTTGACTGGCAGCTTCGACATTCTCTCGACGCAGGGCGGGGAGAAGACCGCGTGCGTGGCGCAGACGTAGATATCCTCAGCGCCCTCTTTCTTGCACAGGTTCACGGCCTCGACGATCGTGCCGCCCGTATCTATCATGTCATCGATGATGACCACGTTCTTGCCGTTTACGTTACCGATTATTGAATGGGCTATCGCCTGGTTCGGCTTGGGCCTGGACTTATGGACGATCGCGATGTCAGCCCCCAGGGTCTTGGAGAACTTGTCAGCCTTCTTGGAAGCACCCACGTCGGGGCCGACGACCACAAGGTCTTTCAAGCCTTTCTTCTTGATGTATTCTGCGAGCACCGGAAGGCCGTAGAGATGGTCAACAGGCACATCGAAGAATCCCTGCGTCTGACCGCTGTGGAGATCAATGGTAAGGACATGGTCAACGCCTGCTGCAGAGAGCATGTTGGCAACAAGCTTAGCTGTTATCGGCTCCCTGGACTTGGCCTGGCGGTCCTGCCTGCTATATCCATACCAAGGTATGACAGCATGGATCCTGCCGGCGGAAGAGCGTCGCATGGCATCGATGATTATCAGGAGTTCCATCAGGTTGTCGTTCACCGGGCGGCAAGTGGGCTGGATGATGAAAACGTCCCTCCCTCTGGCTGTCTCTGTGATGCGGGCATAGGTCTCGCCGTTGGCGAAGCGCTTCAGCTCCAACTTCCCGAGCCTCATGCCGAGCTGCTTGGCTATCTTGCCGGCTAGCTCTGGATGCGCGGTTCCGGTGATTAATTGGATGTCGCTCTGCATATGTCAACCCCTGTCTGGATAGGTGAGGGGCCATTTAAATAGGTTTTGATTATTTGTTGGATGATCTGCCGCCAGCCCTTATAAGGCTTACATGTCCCCATCCGCTGCCTCCACTTTACCCCCACCCGCCCACAAGTAGTCGGCCTTTGAAAAAGTCATGTTGAGGCTGGAATGATTTACTGCGCCTTTTCAGGTGTCCTCACAAAGATCTCGATGTCTGAGAAGTGGGCGTCCTGATCAAGGTTGATCCTGCGTTGATGGGTGAGATGGAGGAGAGGGATGAAGGTACGGACCTTGTCCTCCCTGGATTCAGAGGGGATGAGCTGGGAGAAGTACAGTCTGCTGCCCTTCTGGTCCTTGAAGTAGATCGCGATCTGGTTATAGACATTCTGGATCATCTCGGATATGTTCACATGCTTCTTCGGAGCAGAGACTTCGGGTGCGGCGGGAATGCTATCGATGACGCGGCGGCGCTTCACTTCTATGGCCTTCTGCAACGCATCCATCAAGTCATAGACAGACACTTTCCTCTTCCTCGGCTGGGGAGTCTTGGGCACTAATTGGAAGTTCTCCGGGTCATGCTCCTGTTCCTTTGCGGCTGCTGCCTCAAGCTCATCATAGAACTCATCTTCTGTGGTCTCTGAGGATGATATTATCCGGTCGAACTCATCAAGGTCCTCTCCCACCAGCCTGGTGGACTTCAGCTTCAGCAGGATAGCTGCTGCCAGCACCATCTTGCCAGAGATGCGTAAGTTCATCTCTTTCAGCTTCTTCAGCATGTCCAAGAACCTCTGAGCGAGGGCAGAGACGTCGATGTCCCAGGGATCCCAGCCCTCCTTGCGGACAAGCTCGTATATCATCGCCTGCCAGGTGATGTCATCCTCCTGCATCAACATCTCGAAGAGCTTGTCTTCCATATCAACCATTCCGTCGATGGCAATATATAAAAGTATCGCTATATTTAAATACCTAATCAAATAACTTTTCGCTGCGGGCCCGTAGTCTAGTGGCTAAGCCTTCGGCTCCATACATGACGTTGCCCTTACACGGCGAAGATCGCCGGTTCGAGAACCTCAGGCGTTCGCCTTCGGGCGTGTGACCAAAGGTCGAACTTCCGGCCGGGCCCATAATTATTAAAGTAATAGAGCCTTTCATTTTTACGTTATAATATTCATCATTAGGAATGCCACTGGTCACTGGACATAGGCTGACATGAGCTATTTAAATATGGAATTTTTTTAATCTACTATGAAAATGATTAATAATGAAATGATTAATCGACAATTACATTATGAAATGGAACTGGTCGATAAAATATCACATTCGCATAATAATCAGAGGTTTTTTAATAAGAAATATGATGAAGTAAGAATCCCGACAAATCCTAAAGTTATCGGGGAATTTTTAGGTGTTTTTGCGGGTGATGGATCATATTTCCACGATAGAAAGACTGGGCATCATACCATAACTATACATTTACATGCTAAACAGGATTATGATTATGCTTTATACCTTAAAAGACTTATTGAAGATAATTTCAATAAGGAAGTTAAGATATATTACAAAAGTCAAACACAACTCATGTTAATGTTCTATTCAAGGAAAATATTTGATTTGATTGATTCATTCCTCGTGATAAATCGGAAAATCGAGAATGTCTGCTTGAAACATGATGTTGGTACGTATTCTTATGAGTTTATTACTCATTTTGTCAGAGGTGTTTTCGACACGGACGGACACGCTGACACATATAGAGTGAGAGTAAAGACAATATCAAAAGTGCTTATGGAACAAATTTCGAATATTCTTTTTAAATTATTTATTGACCACAAATTGGTCAAAATCCATGATTCAAGACCGAATTGTCGAGATTGTTATGAAATCACAGTGCGAAAAAAGGAACTGGAGGATTTTTATCAAATGATTGGATTTTCTAATCCGAGGAAGGCGAAGGTCCTAAGAAATGCGGCAGCGGGGATTCGAACCCCGATTACCACCGATCTACAATCTTTGGCAGGGTAGTGTCCTACCATTAGACTACTGCCGCACAGGCCTTTTGGAATGGCATCCTGTTTTTAAGCTTTTTTATTAGGCATTCCTCAAAACCTTTTTAAACCCCTCCGCATTACCCCCCACTCATGGGGGACAACGATTTAGAAGGCAGATTGCGGAAGGTCATGTCGCATTTCAAGCGTTCTGACCCAGATGCAGCCATGCTCGCAGCAGAAGCCCTGGACCACTATCTGGTAGGCGGAAAGAAGATGAGAGCGATCGTGCTCGGAAAGATGCTTAACGGCCTCCCAGAAGAGCTGGGAATCGATTATTATATCTTCGGCTGGGCAGCTGAGTACGTCCTCAGGGCGAATAACAAGCTGCCCTTAATCAGGGCGAAGAACACCCTCGGCCTCGATCTTCGCAAAGGAGATGTAGATCTCAGCCAAGGGCATGACAATTATTTCCTAGCAAAAGAGCTGTGGGTTCCCATCAACGCCCATTACGCGCTCGACAAGGAGGATCCGAAGAACAGGTGCTTCCTCCACGGCCTTACCGAGGTAGGCAACATAATCACATGCGGATACGAAAGCAGGGATAATGATCCCGAGCTGATGATGTCGGCAGGATATGACTGTTATGACCACTGGCAGAACTTCGATTTCGAACCGGAAGGGAGAGATGTGAAGGCAGCAAAAGCATTGGCTCTTCACAGAGAGACAGCACGCCAGAACCTGGCAAAGGCCCAAATGATGATACAAGAGCTATCAGAGTCCGAGAAGCAGAAGCATCATGAGCTAGTGGAATTCATAAGGTCGATAAGAGAGATGGACTATGAGGGAGTGGCCAAAGAGGCCCGGCAGATAATCAGGGACGGAGAGAGAACGAAGAAGGTGAACTTCGGGGTGGACTACCGGGTCCTGATGAAGCTGGACAGGCTGTTTGAACACGCTGAAGCCACGAATGATTACACTGTGATGCTGAAAGCCATCGAGAAACCTGGAGACCTCATCAATTTCATGCGCAAGCAGGTACAGGCTCCAGCTGTTGTGAGGAATTCCTTAGAGATGATGATGGATCCACGTGTTGAAACAGTGCCTGATGCTAACAAGCTTATCGTCTATTGGTATGCGATGAGCCAGATGACAGGGAACGTCACGCAGACAGTGGGGTCTGTGATGGATGACCTGCAGCTCTTGGCCAAGAACGAGAAACTCGATAATCCAGAATTCGAGCGCTATATCAATGTCAGGGGTGCATTGGCAGGAGAGACGGTGCCATATGTCCTAATGTGGTCTGCGCTGAGGGTGAGGCCCGGGCTGGCGAAAGACCGACAGGCCAATGCAAGGGAAGTATTGAAAGATGCAGGCAACGATGTTGCCAAGGTCGTGGACCAGCTCTACTGGAACTGGAAGGCAGGGCAATTCAGCAGCGGATACAGCGGAGAGACTGACAAGGCTGCAAGGCAGCTCGTAAAGAGTGTCATCGCAGGCAAATGGAGCCTCGGAAGGGAAAGGTTCGACGCAGAGGAAAGGTTACAGAACGGCAAGAAGGTAGATTCAATGGCTGATTTCAAGAGCCATGTCGAGGACATGCTCAACCACTACGGCAGCCTTGAGAAGTTCACTGCAGATGACCTCAAAGCGCGAGACACATTAGTGCAGTACCGCGACCATCCATTGTTCATCTCAGCAGCCGGACTTAAGAAGGCAATGGAACACCTCCATCACCTGGAATCAGGCAGCCAGGACCTGATAGCAAAGATACACAGCATGTCAAGGGCCGCAAAGGGGAGGATAACGCTGCCTGAAGAGGAAGCAACAAAATATAAGGATCAGATAGAGGCATGTGAAGGTAAAAAACTGGTACACTGCACAGGCTACAGCGTGGATGAATGGGAAATCAGTCTAAATGCGCTGAGAAGGGAGGACAAAGGACTGAGCTATTTCCAATCAGGCCTGGTCGAGAGTTACGGGATGGCCTTGATAACCTGCGTCAGCCAAGTCAATACCGATGACATGCCAAGTGGACTGAGATTCGAGAACTTCCTGTCCATGGCAAGTGTCGGTGTCGCGGATAGTAAGCACACGCTCACTCCTACTGGATACAGGAAGATTGTCGATGCGTTAAGCAGGGGGGATGAATACCTGGTGGAAAGGAGGCTATTCCACGCTGCCATTGACGCGCCCGATGCAGTGAAGCGGGCAGAGAGCCGCTACGATGAGATTGCGCCGATGATATTCGAGCTGAACAGCTATGATATAGTGTTTGAGATGCTGGACTCTGAGATGCGGAGGCCTGTGCGGCTGGTGGCAGTGAATACGTCAATCTCAGGTGACAAGACGAAATATGCTGACAACATGGCTCTGAAAGAGATCGGGTTTAAGCTCCAGAAGCAAGGGAAGGATTATGTAGCATACTTTGACTTCACGCCCCAGCAGAGGTCAATGGAAGTGCTGTCAGGCGTCTACGAGATGAACAAGGACAGGAAGGAAAAGATACAGCTCGTGATGAAATAAATGGGCCCGGTGGGACTTTCAGCTTTCTTTTGAACCCACGACCACTGCTTGTCATCGAGAACACTCCCATATAAGAGCAGCGCTCCACCAGACTAAGCTACGGGCCCGGAACATGTGAGTTAATAACAAGGGTTTTTATTAATTGCGGTTAATCAGCTATTATGAGGCAAAAAAATCCAATATGATAAGGTAGTTTTTGGATTTCCATTGGCTTCAGTGACCAACTTTTTCCTTAAGCCCTCATCATCAATGAACCTATCAAAGATCTCTTTAAACTGCAAGAAGTGCAGGCCGCCGAAGACAATAAGGCCCTTATAAAGATTTTTTTCTATCATATGGTGTATAGCGACCCTTGCAGCAGAAAGACCCCTCTCAATTAACAGTTTATAATATTGTTCAAAGATGACACGGCAATTATTCAGCACCCTTTGCGCTTTATCTTGAAGATTTTCTCCAGAGGCAAGTCCAAGTTCATATTTTTGCCTATAAATCGCATAATCAAAGTATATCTGAGCAAATTTTGATTCAATTCTATCCCTTTCTTCTTCTGGCAACAGACCCGCTTTCTCATAATCATCAATTCCATAAGTGTTAAGCCTCCATTTGAATTCATGTTCCAATTTTTCCCCTGCCCGAATACTGAACCAATCGCTCTCTTCTAATATGTAGGTGGCGCAATTCAAAGGAG
Source organism: Nanobdellota archaeon (assembly GCA_018816705.1). Lineage (GTDB taxonomy): Archaea > Nanobdellota > Nanobdellia > Woesearchaeales > JAHIVG01 > JAHIVG01. The sequence goes on along the minus strand of JAHIVG010000111.1, from coordinate 423 downwards.
AGCCGTCACAGAACGTAGTATTCAATACACCCTGCATTATCTCATATGCTCCTGTATAACCTTCTATACCAAGAAAATCAAATTTTTGGGATTCAATCAATGTCTTCCCCGCTTGGAAAATATGATCATGGTGCATCGGGAGAAGCGCGATTGTTTTTTGACGTGCCCCAGGACGAAAATGTGTTTGGCAAAAGAGAACAATCTCAAGCATCGGAGCATTCTCTCTTTCTGGTGATATTCTTTCATGAATGAATTTTCCGTGCGGTGAAATGATATCATATCTGTGGGGATTGATCGCTAACCACTTTTCTGGGTCTTCTAAAACAGGAGATTTCCAGTCAGAGGATGATAACAAGGTTAATATCAGGTCCTGCAATTCACATGAACATATTGAGATTTCCAGCTGCTTTTTTGTCAAAAGCC
>JAHIVG010000110.1 GCA_018816705.1 Nanobdellota archaeon | reverse complement strand
TGGCCGTCGTCAGCTCGTGCCGTGAGGTGTCCTGTTAAGTCAGGCAACGAGCGAGACCTGTACCCATAGTTGCTAGCGGACCAGCAATGGTGACTGAGCACACTATGGGAACTGCCCTGGAAACAGGGAGGAAGGTGCAGGCTACGGTAGGTCTGTATGCCCCGAATCCTCTGGGCTACACGCGCGCAACAATGGTTGGGACAATGGGATACAACCCCGAAAGGGGAAGTTAAACCTCTAAACCCAATCTTAGTTCAGATCGAGGGCTGTAACCCGCCCTCGTGACGATGGAATCCCTAGTAATCGGAAGTCATCAGCTTCCGGTGAATATGTCCCTGCTCCTTGCACACACCGCCCGTCAAACCAACCGAGCAGGGTTTAGATGAGCCACGGTTTTTTGACCGTGTCGAATCTAAGCTCAGTGAGGTGGGTTAAGTCGTCACAAGGTAGCCGTAGGGGAACCTGCGGCTGGATCACCTCCTTATTTTTTATAAGTTCTAAACGCAACAGATCAATGTTGTGCTCGGGAATGGGGATTCCCGGGAACCACTTTTCATATTCATTGGGCCCGTAGCTCAACGGTACCCAGCCGAACTCAGGCTGAGCGTCTGAGAGCGCTGCCCTTGCATGCATTAAAGTAAGGCAGAGGCTTCGGGTTCGAATCAGGGCCACGCCCGTTGGAAGTCCCGACGGGTCCATTTTTTGCATTCACACTCATTTGATCATAAATCAGCCTTTCCCGAGGATTGGTTGGTAGGAAGAGACTTCACGTTTATGACGCCGCGCATAGGATGGACAATTAAGCTCGTAGGTGAATGACTCGGCTCTGTAACGCTGAAGAAGGACGCGTCCAGCTGCGAAATGCCCCGGCGAGGCGCATGAAGCTTTTGAACCGGGGATATCCGAATGTGACTTCACTTCAGATCCGTAAGGATGAGGAACGCGGGGAATTGAAACGTCTTAGTACCCGCAGGAAAAGAAACCAATAGGGATGCGGTCAGTAAGGGCGACTGAAGACCGCTTAGGACAAACTGAATCCCTCTTTGAGAGATGAGGGAGATGTGGTGTTTGGACTGTCGTTGTTGCCTAGCCTGTTAATCCGAAGTCCCCTGGAATGGGGTGCAATATAGGGTGAAAGCCCCGTAGGAGGAGACGGGAAGGTTGCTGACAGTCTCCAGAGTACTGCCTGCCGGATACCAGGTGGGAATGTGGGAGATATCAACTTCCAATCCTAAATACGTACGGAGACCGATAGCGAAAGAGTACCATGAGGGAACGTTGAAAAGAACCCTTAGCGGGGAGCGAAAAGAACCTGAAACCTGCGAGCTATAGTGGGACAGGGCACTTCGGTGTTCTGTCGTGCGTTTCGAATAACGTGCCAGGGAGTTAGGCTATGTGGCGAGGGTAATCCAGACAATGGAGCACCCTAAGCGAAAGCGATGGTCCGCAGCTTGCAAGGGACGAGGTATGAAAGTGCCTTAGAGTCACATGGCCCTGACCCGAAACCGAGCGATCTAACCCTGGGCAAGGTGAAGCGCGGTAAAAACCGCGTGGAGGCCTGAAGAGGTTCTACGGGCAAGTGTTCTCGTGACCTGGGGTTAGGGGTGAAATGCCAATCGAGCTCGGTGATAGCTGGTTCCTGTCGAAGTTGGCCGTAGTCAAGCCTCGGCGGAGGTTGCAAGGAGGGTAGAGATACGGATTGAGGGTTTAGGCCTCGAAAGGGGTCGGCCTTCTGTCCAACTCCGAATATCCTTGCGCCGTAGATGCCGGGAGACGCGGGCTCTTGGGGTAAGCTTGAGTCCGGAGAGGGGAACAACCCAGACTTCAGTTAAGGTCCCAAAATGCTGGCTAAGTGTGAAAGGGTGAAAGGTGTCTATTGCCTAAGACAGCGAGGAGGTTGGCTTAGAAGCAGCCACCCTTTAAAAAGTGCGTAACAGCTTACTTGTCAAGGTAGTAGGCCCTGAAAATGGACGGGGCTAAGCCAGTTACCGATACTGAAGACCAGCCAAAAGCTGTGTGGTAGACAGGCGCCTGGTGAGGGCAAAAGCCGATCCGAAAGGAAAGGTGAACCTCATCGGGATGAAAATCCTGGTGGTAGTAAGAACATAGCAGAGTGAGAATCTCTGTCACCGAAAGGGCTAGGGTTCCTTGGCAATGTAAATCAGCCAAGGGTAAGTTAGTCCTAACCGGCCGCAGAAGTGCGTCCCGGGAAAGGGAAAAAGGTTAAGATTCCTTTACTTGCATGGTACATGTGGCAACACAAGACATGTTTCTGACGCTTCAGGTTAGGTTGTCATCAATCGTCGTTGGTGTCAATGAGGACATCTCCAGGGAGTATCGTCATGATGAGAACTGGAGCAATCCCAGATAAGGAGGGTGCATGCTCTCTACAGCTGATACCTGGAGCCCGTGAAAAGGGAACATGTTGGATCCGTGCAATCTATACCCAGAACCAGCACAGGTGCCCCTAGGTGAGAAGCCTAAGGTGTGATGGATTAATGCTTCTGAGGGAATTCGGCAAATTGGCCCCGTGCCTTCGGTATAAGGGGTCCCTGCGTCTGCGCAAGCGGCCGCAGGGTGCAATTACAAAGGCGGTCCGACTGTTTAACAAAAACTTAACCTTCTGCTAAGCCGAAAGGCCTTGTATAGAAGGTGACATCTGCCCAGTGCCAGTACTTCAAACTCGGGTTCAACCGGGCTAAGAGCTGGTAAACGGCGGGGGTAACTATAACTCTCTTAAGGTAAGCATTGAGTTGCCTTAAGACCCATTGTTGAACAGAACCAATTAAGATTGGGATACCAATCGGGCTGTATGCTGGAAAGTCTCAGTATCTCATATTAGGATACTCTCTTGGCGACAGGAGAGCGACCCCTGAAAATATATGAGTGGAGATGATCAGCAGGAAAGAACAGTCTCTGACTGTAATCCTCAGAGACCATACGCCGGACTGACATAGGTCAGAAGATATGGTCCGACCCTTGCAGCGATGCAAGGAGGTCAGCAGAAATGTTGGCCCGCCATCTTCGGATGGTTAGTACCCTTCAGGGGAAAGTAACAGACGTGAGCGAAATGCCTTGCCGTTTGAATGACGGCCTGCATGAATGGTGTAACGAGATCGCCACTGTCCCCAGAAGCAATCCACCGAAAACTCGGTCTGGTGCAAAGGCCAGAGATCTCCAGTGGGAAGCGAAGACCCCGTGAAACTTTACTGTATCTTGTCGTTGCGACGTGAGCCTTGGTGTGTAGTGTAGGTGGGAGACGTTAAAGCGTAGTCGTCAGGTTACGTGTAGTCGCTGATGAAACACCACTCTCTAAGGCTTACGCCGCTTACCTGCTTGCAGGGACAGCGGCAGGTGGACAGTTTGGCTGGGGTGGCACCCTGCTGAAAAGATACAAGACATCGCAAGATTCTTGACTTTAGATCAGTAGGGCCCAAAGGTTGGCTCAGATGGGTTGGAAATCCATCGTGGAGTGCAAGAGCATAAGCCAGCCTGATTGGATTCCTAATAAGACGGTTTCCAAACGCGAAAGCGTGGTCTAGCGAACTCCTGAGTCCTTATTGATAGGGGCCAGGAATGACCGAAAAGTTACTCCGGGGATAACAGAGTTGTCGCGCCCGAGAGTTCACACTTCCATTATGGAAGGGAACAAATCGACGGCGCGGCTTGCTACATCGATGTCGGCTCTTCCTATCCTGGCCGTGCAGAAGTTTCGAAGGGTAACCTTTGATTACTGTATGCGGCCAAGGGTGGGGGTGTTCACCCATTAAAAGGAATCGTGAGCTGGGTTCAGAACGTTGTGAGACAGTTTGTTTGATATCTACTGGAGATGTTGGTGTCTGAGGGGAAGGGAGCCATAGTACGAGAGGAACTGGCTCTCGGGGCCTCTGGTCCACCGGTTATCCGACAGGGTATGCCGGGCAGCTACGCCCCAAGGGGATAAGTGCTGAAAGCATCTAAGCACGAAGCCTCCCTCGAAAATAGACACAGAGCTCCCATAGAAGATGGGTTTGATGGGGCTGGTGTGTACGCACGAAGCTTCGGCGACGTGTTCAGCACGCAGCCACCAACCGTTCGTGTCCAATCCTATGTTGCGGCATCATTTTTCTTTATCCGCAATCAACAAGTAGCTACGCCTCTACTAAAAATTTATAAGGTAATCAATAATATACTGGATTATGAATTGGAGATACTTTTTCAAACCCAACAAGTTAAAAATATTCAGTGCTGCCTATCTTGTAATATTAGGATTTCTGGTGCTGTTTTCAATTGTTAAATATTATTATCCTTCGACCTGACCAATTGAAACAATCTTATTGATTATTCTAATGCCGGTTTATGTCATATTTATTATGTTGGTAAATGTAATATATTATACAAAGATAGAAGCAATGAACACAATAATCCATGTCATAATTTTCATTATAAATTCAATCTGGATCTATTTTGTTGTATGTCTTTGTTGGGCCCTTATTTATAGAAGGAGAAAATAAAATATCATTTCATCATGCAGACTTTTTCATCAACCAGATTTGCGTCTATCCCCATCTTGACCTAACATCTAAACAGAAAAGTTTATATATAAGTTCGCATGGATAACACAAATTATGATCAAAGAAGGCAAGTATACTATAGAACGCTTTGCTGAGGAACAAGGCCTGGCTAGGCAGTCAGCCCTTAACAAACTGTCAAGATTGAAGAGGCAGGGATATGTCAGTGTAGACGGCGGCGGCAGGCAGAAGCGGATATATACCATCTCAAAACTCCCCCGGCGGAAGACTAATGGCTTTTATGACACCGTCAACAGATACAGCCCGGAGAAGCTCCAGCCGAAGTTCGACCATTATGTGCATGGAAGATACACTGTTGAACACGCTATCATCGACGGCATCAAGATAGGCGATGTCAGGACCAGGGATGCGACAAAGCACTTATTCAGGCATGTTTCGAGCTGGAAAAAGCTATTCGACCTAGCTAAGAAGGAAGGTCTCTTGAAAGAAGTGCTCAATCTTTACAGTCAGGCGAAAAGAACCGTCAGGGTCAGGTGGATCCCAAGGAGGTATCTGAAATGATCAATCTAAAAGACCAGGAAGAGCTATTCAGGCTGATAGCAGATTATCTTGAGGAAGATATTACATGCATATGCATCGGCGGCACTGCTATGATGTTCATGGGCTACAAGACGACCACAAAGGACATTGACCTGGTCTTCGGAAGCAGCCAAGACAGGCAGGTCTTCATCAAAGCTTTGGAGAAGCTCGGTTACACTCAAAGGTCGATGAAGACCATCTATGACCGAAAGAGGACTGAAGCCAAGGACAAACCGCTCCTTTTCTCAAGAGGAGAAGAGCGCTTCGACCTCTTCGTCAAGAACATATTCGGTTTCATCGTTGATTGTGACCTAGATAAGATCGAGCAGAAACACGACTTCGTCGGCAAGAAGGAACTCATCACCTACGTCCTGCCGAAAGAATTGATTATCCTGCTCAAGATCTTGACAGACAGGGAGAAGGATTTTGAGGATATTATGACAATAATCGACAAGGAGAAAAATGTGGATTGGGACATGATTATCGATGAGGCAATAAGGCAGAGGAAGAACAATTCATGGATGCTGCTTGACCTTAAAGAGAAGCTGCAGAAGCTGCGGAAGACAATCCTGATCAAGGAGAAGCATTTCAAAAGGATCTATTCGGCTGAGGAGAAGTATCATTAACAAAACATAAAAAACCTGCCTCACTACCCCCCTTCATGGTAACACTGTCTGAATTGGGTGAGGACGACCTTGAGCAGGTCAGGGCGCGCGTTAAGGCGATCGGTAGCAGCGACCTTCCTGACATAACCAAGAACCAGGCCGGGCTGTTAGAGGAAAAGCTCACTCTAGAAATGTTGCAGAACCCAGCATGGCTGTTGAACACCTTCCTGAACGCGCATTACAGAGATTGCATCAAGGCCGGTGAGGGCCCTCGCAGGCCGTCATACGGCGTGTTCGTGGACTCTATGCCCCAGCTGGCTGAGTGGCTCATGCCCGGAGAGTTCGCCGAAGCGGTGAATGAATGGCACTCAGATCACGCTAAGAGCTTCAAGGAGAACTACCACCGCTGGTACTGCGACATCTACGACCGCGACCCTGGAAAGCCGCACGGGATGTGAATGCCGGTCAGAAAAAGAAAAAAAATTCACATATTTGGTAGAATGATCCTTATTCTTTCTTCTTGGATTTGCCTTTCGCCATCTTTTATCCCTCCAATTTTTTCAAGAGTGTGAACGCATCTGTTGAGCTCTGCCTCTTTGATCCTTTTGATATTCTTGTTGTTGATGAATGACAGGTCCCATTTCAGGACGTCAATCCTCCTCTGCAGCTCTGACTCAGCCCTATCTTTTTCTTCATCCATGCTTCCCTGCAACCCTTTTAACATCTTCAATCCCATGTCCCAGATGTGAAAATAAAAATAAAAAAAGGTTCAATAGTCATCATCTTCTTCTTTCTCATCTTCTTCCTGATCCCAATCGTCCTTTGACATCTCGCTCCCTCCTACTGCTGGTTCTTCGCTTCGATGGCGGCCTGTTTCCTTGCCTTCTTCATTGCCTTGTCTTTCTTCTTTGCCATATTGATCCCTCCGATTGTTTAAAAATTATTGTTCAAAAATTCTCTCCCGAAAGAGCATAGCATTGTTCAAAATATTCACCTTCCAGAAACAGCTAGATTCACTCCTTTGCTTGGATTTGGCTCCTCCAGTATGTTAACTGTATGTGTGTTGAACTAGGATATAAACCTTTGCTTTTCGCAAAATATGCGTTTTTAAGCACCGGCTGGAAGGCCTGTCTTCGGGCTTCGGAAAGGCTATAGCGGGTTCAGCCAGAATATGTAGAAGTTCAGGATTGCCGCGAATGTGACCCAGAGGATGTATGGGATTAACAGGTAGGCTGCGGCCTTCGATACCTTATAGGAGGAGAAAATGGTTATGATTATGGCCCCCCATAATACCAGGATTTCAACGAAGGCCAGCAATGGGTTCTTCAGGCCGAAGAAGCAAATGGACCAGAGGGTGTTCAGGCCGAGCTGGATTATGAATAGGGTGATGACTGTCCTGGCCCTCTTCTCCCAGAGCAGGTAGAGGGAGATGCCCATCAGGAGGTATAAGGTTGTCCATACCGGGCCGAACAGCCATGAAGGAGGGTTGAAGAAGGGCTTATTAAGGGTTGCATACCAAGTTGAGACAGAGCTGGCCGTGAACACCGAGCCTATGATCCCTGCCAGCTGGCAGGCGATTATTGAGATTATCAGCTTCAGGGCCTTATGCATATCAGGCAGGAAGTGCCTTTGGTTAATATGGGTTGTGGTCAGGGGTCATCAACCCGCTATCAAGAATCTTGATCCAACAAAATCCGGAAAATCACAGTTCTATGATGACGCTGCCCGACATCCTCGGCCCTGAGACCACATGCAGAGGCCTGATGCCATTTGGATTCTCTACAGGCTCCCACTTGCCCTCTGACCTTGAGAGGTTGACCAGATAACCTTCTTCCGATGCCCTAGCTACAAGAACATCGAGACCCCCACCTTTTTTCCCTATCAGGATCTGTCCGGTGTCCAGGTAATATTCTCCGTCCATGCCCAGCTGCACCGCTCTAGAACTTGTATATCCGCATTTTTGGATCGGCAGTTCAGATATCTTCGAGTAAGCCCTTTCCCTACCCTTGACCTCGATCGGGATTGGTCCTCTCGGATGATCAGCTACACTCCATTTATAAAAATCCACCTGGCTGATGTCCACTTGGAAACCGGTATCCTCCGTATTTATGCGCCTGACCAGCATCTGGACTGTGCCGCCCTTTCTGTGACTGTAGGTGTGCTCGAGGTCGAGGTACATATTCGTGTCCCAGCCGAGCTCCAATGCCCACGGGACTACGTATCCCGACTGCCCGGACACCATGTCCTTGAGCTTGAAGACTTCATGCAACTCTACCATCTCGACCGGTATGGCAGAAACCCCACTAACCCTGCTAGGAAAGTCTGAGCCTTCGTAATGCGCGATATATCTGCTGTTAAGCTGCTTTTTTACCAGCACTTGAGCCGTGCCTCCCGGATTACGCGATAAATAACAGCATCGGTCTAAGAAATGCTGTCCATTCCTTTCGCCTAGGGCCCATGACACTGTCCAGCCATGATCCCCTGGTTTCATATCCTTGATCGTGATGCGTTCTACCCCCATAAGAAAAGGTCACTACTGCCCGGTATATAAATGTTACGACCGGTTCTGTCCTAAATCAGGTTCATTTTGGCCCTCTCCCTGTCTACTGGTCCTTCTCTCAGTCTTAACACCTTATAGGTCGGGCCAAAATGAATTTTCCCTTATAGATTTAGGACAGAGCCGTTGCGACCGCAAACCCTAAATACCAAAGCCCACAAACACCAGCCATGGTCCTGCTCGCGACGCTGGTGGTCGTGCTGTTCTGCGTGCTTCTGATACTGATGGCCAAGATGAAGGTCAGGGCGGCAGAGATGAAGAGACAGAAGCGTTGGATACTGCTGCCTGCGATGAGGTTCTTCCTCAAACCCTTGCTGGTTGAAGACAAGGAATACATGACCCTCTATAAGGCATACCTCATCTTATTATCATTAGAAGCTGTCCTCGTGGTCATCCTGTTAGTGAGTTAGAAATCACTCGACTCAGATCTTGATTTGTATCAGAGCTTATGCCCTCTGATGACTCCGTGGACCTGCAGCTGCCTAATCTCATGATCAGGGTCCGGGTAATGGTAATCAGAACAGGAAGGGTCCACAAAAGCGAAATCTCCCAGGTCCTCGTCGGCGAGGTCACCCAGGTCTGTTTGGTCAACCTCTTCTGCGAGACCGTCATCCTCTAGCTCGGATCTTTCCTTGAATCTCTCGGGCTTATCTTGCGGGCCCTCCACCCTTAGCTTGAAGCCTTTGTCGAAATAGTTGACGAATGCCCATGCCATTCCGGGCAAAGGACCATCCAGTTGGTCTATAGGAACATAAAAAGTTGTTGCAGGATTGATGAGTGCCTTCCAAACCCTCTTATAGGCATCTGGTGTGACCCTGCTTGCCAAAGGGTACCCTCTCAACCATTCATTGGCTGTCGGCCTGCAATCCCTAGCTTCGTATATGCCGGCGCTCAGCATCAAGCCATTCTTTCTGTTAACTGTGATTCTCGCTTTCACGTTATCCATTAGGATAAAATCCAATCTGGCTTGCTTCTTCCTTTCATCGATTTCACTGCTCGCGGGCCCGGCCAGCCTCACGACATGGTAGCTGCCAATCCTCCCCTCACATACTTGATAGTATCCGTTTAGATTGGTATGTGATACCTTGAGTTCATATCGTTGTTTACTCATTTTGATTCAATTATGATGCAACTGGCCTCCCCTTTATAAACCTTTCGGTTATTTCACTACTTTGTAATGACGATATTCTTTATCATTATCTCATTTCGAGAATGATTTTTCTTAATGCTGAAACAGGTTGTATAAAAACCTTATCTAAAGATATTTAAGAGACCTCGCCTTACCCTCTCCCATGGGGGACAAGATCGCGTTTTTGGCCTTAGGTGCATTCAATTGCTCTATGATGGCTAAAATCGATAGGCAATCCAACGGTCAGAGGGAGATTGAGTTCTGGGACATCGACCAAGAGGTCATGGAACATTTTGAGAAACATCATGTGCACCCTTACCATTTCCAGGACATCGCTTTCAGCGATAACGTCCATCCTGCTGATAGCATAAGTGGGCTTCTGAATGGAGCTGGGAATCTCATCGTAGGCGTAAATGCTCAATCTATGAGAAAGGCAGCAAGGACCTTCGGCGAATATCTCAGCAAAGATACCATCATCACATCCCTTTCAAAAGGACTGGAGCTGGAGACCGGCAAGAGGATGAGCGAGGTGATAAGGGAAGAGCTGGACTGCGCACTGGTATATGATCCTAAGATAACTGTCTTTTCAGGCGGCACTGTCGCCCAGGACATCGCTTATGGCCGGCCGGTCATGGCCCATGTGGCCGGAGATGACCCAATCACAATAGATGAGGTCGCTGAGCTTTTCCACAGTACTGCTGTGAGGGTGGTCCCGACCACTGAGATGCTGTCTGTCGAGTATTGCGGAGCTCTCAAGAATGTTGTCTCCATCGGCGGAGGCATTTGCGAGGAGCTCTATCCAGGCGCTGAAGGCACGAAGGCCGCTTTCAAGATCAGGACAGAGTTCGACATCTACAAGATTGCTAAAGCCTTGGGTGCCAGCGATGATATCTTCCTCCCTGGATCGCCATCGTTCTACGGCGACTCTGACCTCTCCTGCTACGGCCCGACGCGCAACAGGGAATACGGCCAGAGGATCGGCTGCGGCCAGGATCCAAAGGCCGCACTCAAAGAGATGGAACAGGCTCATAAGACTGTCGAAGGGTACTACACACTGAAGGTCGCGTACGAGCTCTCGCAGAAACTCGGCCTCGACACTCCCTGCATCGAGCAGCTCTTCCAGGTCGTACATGATGGCCTCTCTCCAGAAAGAGCGGTCAAGAACCTCATGTCCAGGCCGAGGACTTCCCTCAATCCTTAAGTTCTATGTGCGCTGCAGCCAATATTGCTATCGGCACCTTGAACGCCCCGCAAGAGACATAGTCCATTCCTGCTTTCTCGAAGAAATATATCGATTCAGGGTCTGCGCCGTGCTCGCCACACACCCCGAGCTTGAGTTTCGGATTCGTCTTCTTCCCCTCATCCACGGCCATCTCGACCAGCTTTCCCGGTCCGGTCTTGTCTATTGTGACGAAGGGCTCCCCTCCAAGCCATCCCCTGCCCACATACTCATTCAGGTATACCCCTGCTGAGTTCCTGTCCATGCCGTCTGTAAGTTGCGTCAGGTCGTTGGTGCCGAACGAGAAGAAATCCACTGACTGGGCTATCTTGCCTGCATCCAACGCTGCGCGAGGTGTCTCTATCATCGTGCCGAAGAGTATGGGGAGCTTGCCGAATTTCTTTTCCATCTCTTTCCTTACTTTTTCCACTATCTCTCCGGTGTGCCTTATCTCGCCCTCGCATATCGTGACAGGAGCCATTATCTCAGCGACCGGTTCTGCCCCAGCGAGCTTGGCCTTGTACATGGCTTCGAATATCGACCTCGCCTGCATCCTGGCGATCTCCGGGTATACTACCGATAGCCTGTTGCCCCTGAAGCCCATCATGGGGTTGGCCTCCTTGAGGTCGGAAAGCCTTCTCCTTATCTGGCTCTCGACCTCTGCTTTCTCTCCTCCGTATTTCCTGCAGATGTACTCTGCTGCCTCGCGTATCCGTTCTGACGTGTTCGGCAGGAACTCGTCCAATGGTGGATCGAGCAGCCTTATCGTGACAGGCAGGCCGCTCATGGCCTTGAAGACCTCGACGAAGTTCTTCATCTGCAGAGGCTCGATGGCCATCAATGCCTTTTCCCTGCTATTGGTGTCTGCTGCGAGTATCATCTCCCTCATCGCCATGATCTGCTCTGGCTCGTTGAACATGGTGTGCTCTGTCCTCAATAAGCCGATGCCTTCTGCGCCGAACAGCCTGGCTATCCTGGAGTCACTGCCCGTGTCTGCGTTGGCCCTGACCCCAAGCTTCTTTATTGCCTTGGCATAGCCCATCATGTCCTGGAAATAGCTGTATACCTTTGACTTCAGCGGGTCAAGCTCTCCCTTTGCCACCCTCTCTATCTCTGATTCTATCGAGGCCACCCTTCCCTCGAAGACCTTTCCTGTGGTGCCTGATATGCTTATGTAGTCCTGGCCTTCCTTGAATTCCTTTCCACCGATCATGGCAAGGCCTTTCTTCTCGTCTATCTGCAGGCTGGAATCTCCGACTATGACAGCCTTGTTGAACTGCTTGCCGACTATCGCTGCATGTGATGTGAGCCCGCCGGTCCTGGTGTAGATGCCCTTGGATGCGAGCATGCCGTGCACGTCTTCCGGAGAGGTCTCGGGCCTGACTAGGATGACGTCCTTGCCCTGCTTTCCGAGCTCCACCGCTTTCTCAGGCGTGAACGCTACCAATCCAGATACCTCTCCTGGTCCTGCTGCTGAGCCTGATGAAAGCTGTTTCTTCTCCGACTTGGGGTCGAAGACCGGGTGCATGAGCACTTCCATGTCCTCGGGGCCAAACCTCCTTACTGCCTCTCTCTCGTCGATGAGACCTTCTTTGACCATGTCGACTGCACACACCAGCTTTGCGAGTGATGATCTCTTGCCCATCCTGGTCTGGAGCATCCATAGCTTGCCTTCCTCGACCGTGAACTCGATGTCCTGCATGTCCTTGTAGTGCTTCTCCAGCATGAATACTGTCTTCCTCAGTTCTGCATAGATTTCGGGCATGGCCTTGCCGAGCTCCTCTATCGGCATGGTGTTCCTTATGCCTGCCACCACGTCTTCTCCCTGGGCGTTGAGGAGCCAGTCGCCGTAGAGGATCCTCTTGCCGTCTCCCTTCTCGCCTGTTGCGTTGTTCCTCGTGAAAAGCACTCCTGTGGCAGAATCATCTCCTGTGTTGCCGAAGACCATGGCCTGCACATTGACTGCTGTGCCCATATCCGCGGGCAATCCTTCCTGTTTTTTATATACGAGAGCTCGGTGTCCTTGTGATGACTTAAACACTGCGTCGATGGCATGCCTTAATTGGTTGATTGATGCCTCCCTTGAATCATTGTTCTCAAAACATTCTTTCAGCACTTCACTTAGCCCGTTGTCTTTGTACACCTGCTTGAATCTCTCGACGAGCTCTTTCAGTTCTTTAATGCCAAGGTCTGTGTCCTTGACGTCCTTGCCAAGCTTGGCCTTGACCTCTTCCATCGCATCTTTGAAGCCCTGCTCGACCTCTTTGGCATCGAAGACCGTGTCGCCGAACATCTGGAGCAGGCGCCTGTACCCGTCCAGGGCGAATCTTTCTCCTGAGAATGACTTGGCGAAGCTCTTCAGGTTGGAGTCACATAGTCCGATGTTCAGGATTGTGTTCATCATGCCGGGCATGGATACGGCTGCTCCTGACCTGACTGATACCAGTAGGGGCTTGTCCTTGGAACCGAAGCTCTTTCCCATCTTCTCCTCTACCTGTTTGAGATAAGGCTCAGCCTCTTCCATCACTTTCCTGATTAGGGCGTCCTTGTCCTTTGCAGAATAGTATTCCTTGCATGCTTCTGTTGTTATCGTGAAGAATGCCGGCACCTCTACTCCGAGATTGAACATCTCCTGCAGGTTGGCTCCCTTGCCGCCCAGCAATTCTTTCATGTCCTTGTTGCCTTCGCCGAACTGGTATATGCGTTTCATCTTGCACCCCAACTGGGAAAGAGTCAGGCGTTTTATAAGTTTTTTGCTTGGTCTAAGATTTAATAATCATAACTTACTCGGCAGCACCACTACTGGCGGTGCGACGGCCAAATACCTTCGGATTTGTCCTACTCGTCAGACCGTAACCCCACACTCTGTGTGGGAACATGGTCTGCCTCGCCGCGCGCCAGTGGTGCTGCCTCGTTTTCACAACCCTTTTAAACCAAAACCGCCTTCTCGACACGATGACACTCTGCCTGGGCATAGAGAGCACTGCACACACCTTCGGGGCCTCCCTGGTGGACGACAGGGGGAAGATATATAGCAATGCCTCCAAGACCTTCACCACCAAGAAAGGCGGCCTCATCCCGGCTAAGCTCGCGGACCATCATCTCGAATACTGCGACAGGGTCATTGAAGAAGCCACCCAAGGCTTCCATGATTTCGACCTGATATCCTACTCAGCCGGTCCTGGCATAGGCAACGCCTTGAGGATAGGCTCGTCCATGGCCTTATACTTGAGCAAGCTCCTCAAGAAGCCATTGATAGGTGTGAACCACTGCATCGCCCACCTGGAGATCGGCAGCATGCTGACCAAGCTGGAGAATCCTATCCTTCTGTATGTCTCCGGCGCAAACACACAGGTGATAGCCTATGAAGGCGGGAGGTACCGCATCTTCGGCGAGACTTTAGACATGGGTGTGGGCAATTTCCTCGACTCGGTAGCGAGAGAGCTCGGCCTGGGTTTCCCCGGCGGCCCAAAAGTGATGAGGCTGGCTGCCAAGAGCAAGAACCTGATCGAATTGCCTTATGTTGTCAAGGGCATGGACATCTCCCTCGGAGGCATCTTCACCAATGTCAAGCAGAAGATTGAGCTTCATATGAGGGAGGACATATGTTATAGCATCCAGGAGACTGTCTTTGCCATGCTGCTCGAGGTTGCGGAGCGCGCCCTGGCGCACTGCGAGAAGACAGAACTGGTCCTAGGAGGCGGGGTCTGCTGCAATTCCCGGCTGCAGGACATGGCTAAGAAGATGTGCAAGGCCAACTCTTACAAGTGTGGGATCCCGAAGAATGATTTCTTGGTGGACAACGCAGCCATGATCGCGTGGACCGGCCTGCTCATGCACCAGGCAGGCGTCAAGACTGAGCCGGGCATAAGGCCTTACGAGCGGACAGACCAGGTAGAGGTCAGCTGGCGGAATTAAGCATTTCACCACTCCAGGATAACTAATTAAGGTAAGATTTATAAACCCCCCCCTCATTCACATTCTGTATGTCAAAGGTCAAGATTTTCGTCAATCCGTTCTTCGGGAATGAGCCCTTCGTCTTCGGATCAAGGATCGCCAATCATGTTGTGGGGCGCTTTGAGGAAGAAGGACAGGAGGCAGAAGTAGTGCTGCCTCATCTTTACGGCGAGCGCCAACAGAGAATCCTGGAAGAGATAGGCCTCGACCACTTCAAGCTCGATCCGGAGATTGCCAGGTTCTATAAGAGGATAATCTTAGATGATGGCGACTATCGTCACCATCTGGAAGACATCTCGATCTATGCAAGGGGAGCCCAAGAGGCTATCAGAGCCTTAATGCCCGACATTGACATCGAGATAAACACAGGATCGAGGTTCATGCTAGGCGGTGGAGCGGCAACCTATTATGTCTTCCCTTATGCCTTTTCCCAGCTGCTCGACAGGCTTTCTCAGACCAAGGCTTTGGAGGATGTTGTGAAAAACGTTGATATCTCAGGTGTGAAGGGATTGGCTTTGGAGATGGAACATGATTATGACCTAGTCTTTATCCCATCCTACAACACCCTGTCTTTCGACGACAAGAGGCAACCGGTGCCTGGCGAGATATCTACACCACCCCTAAGGCCGTTATCAAGTGTTGTCCATGAAGATATACCAGAGGACTCAGTCTATGTCATGTTCAGCGGCACTGGAGCCGACTATGAAAGGTTGCAAGAACAGGTGGAAGCCTATAAAGGACAAGGCCGTAATGTCATCACCCAGCCCTGGGTTCCTGTTGAGGATGTCATGAAGCTTCCACCCGAGGTGGTTGCTCATGAGAACGTGGCTTGGGTGGAAGGCAGGGCAGGCTTCGGCACGATCTGGCTCTGTCAGCAGGCAGGAAAGGTGTTCACACCTTTGGATTATAGGAGATTGCCTGTGCCCGACGATGTAGAAATATATTTCAACAATCAGACCCTGAGGCACAAGGGACTGCTCAAAGCCACCGAGGAGATGAAAGCCTCATTCCCGACCATGGACGGCATCGCTTTCGTCGGAGACAAGATATTTGAGCATTACTGTGCCCGCTGATACACTCATTCTTTTTTTAACTGCATTATTTTCAATATAGTAAAATATTTAAAGCCGTAATACTAAAGACTTCCTATGAAACGAGGCAGGCCGACGAAGAGCGCGGTACGGGAGAGGATAAAGGAGATTCTTGCAGGCATAGGCCAGGGCTATGGCTATGACATCTACCGCCGGTACAAGGAGAAGCACGGCAAGGTCACCATGCGCCTCATCTATTACCATCTGAAGAAAGGCGTGGACCTCGGAGAGTTAGAGGTACAGAAGGTCGAGACAGAGAAAGGAGACTTCAGCTGGGGCGATTCTGCAGAGAAGGTTTATTATAAACTCGTATCGTAAGGCGGTTAGATAAGTTTCTTATCGATCGGAAGCTATCGCTTATACGCTTTAGTAATAATTCTCAATCTTCCGTCAGAGTCCTGTTGCAAGAACGGCATCATCTCAGGCCGATACTGCTGCGATATCATTAGGGCGTCAAAGGCCTCCTGTATAGTGGCCACTTGAGGCGTCCCAAGCAAGCGGCCGAACTTTTTCAATGCGGCCTCTGCGTCATCTCCGCTTGTGCGATACATAGCGACTAATAGATATACATTCTCTATGTGATGTGTAATTAACGACTCTCTTGCCCAATCGTCGAGCCATCTCTTAGCTTCCTCTCTGGGAATCATCGTCCCATGGGGTGAAAAATTATATATGATCTGCTCTACTGCAGCCTCTTTTCCCTGCGTAATAAGCGTAGCTAGAGGATCAATGAAAGACCCTTCAAGGTCGCGGACATACCTCCTATCTTGGCCTTTCTCTTTGGCAATATAGAGTTGCACGAAGGCATCGAAAGCCTCGCTGAGCATGTCTTTTGAGCTATAATCCATGCGCTGAACGAGATGACTCGTTTCTGCAGCCAAGGCTTCGAGGGGTCGCTTAGTAGAATTGAGGGGATAGAACATTGTGTTTCCAATGGAAAAGCCTTTCCCTTCTGCAATACTTTGGTTACTAAGTATACCTGAAAAAAAATCCGCATTTTCAGCGTTTTGTCCAAATACTTGCTTCGCCTCGACGGGGTCATAAACAATTTGATCCGAGCGGATAGTGCTTGGAGCAGGTAGGCTCATGGATTTGAAGAAATTCCTCATCAGATCATTCGCAATGTCAGCTAGTCCTTCCTTGCTTGGGTTTAAGCGAATCATGTCGAGGCGATATTGCAACTGTGGAATATTGGTCGTGTCTTCTTCCACTCTGGTGGTGGCAGATAACCAAACCCCCTCATATGCACTATCGTGATCCGAGGCATCTTTCTTACATCCAGCTCCGAGCAAAACCAATCCTAATATGGTCGCCGGCATCGTTAAAGTTCTGAGTCTACTTTGCAAATATAAATTCGGATTATTAGGCATATCAATGAATAAAAGGGAATAATATATAAATCTTTCGGTTTTTAACCACTTTATAGTGATTAGTTTATATATAAAATATCTGTTAAGCATGGTATAACTACAATTTCCACCATCCTAAGCATAATCTTTAATAACCACACTAGATATTTCCTTGTCAATGGGCCTGTGGTCTAATGGCTATGCTTGCACCAAAGATGGTGCCTGCACCATAGATGACGTCGCCTTCGCATGATTCAGGAACAGGCGGAGACTCCGGGTTCAACCACGCTCACTGGCTGCGGCCAGAGCCGTTGAAAGTCCCGGCAGGTCCATTCATTTTAACTTCTTCAGGAATCCCAGCAGCGCAAACGCCTCTCTCTTCGTCAAGAAGCTCTTGCCTATAATCCGTTTCCAGACCTTGCTCTGGGTCTCCCTGGCATGGGGCGTGGGAAAATGCATGCCCGCCAGCACCTCATCCATTCTCTTGAGAATTAGCTCTTTCTCCTTGGCTGAGGCGAACTGCCTGTCGACTATCGTGTCCCGCCTATTGGATAGCTCATAGAGCATTATGCTCACGGCGTGGCTGATGTTTAAGGCCCTGTACTTCTTCTTGGTCGGCACAGCGACGATGAGATCGCACTCCCTGACCTGTTGATTGCTCAGCCCTTCACCTTCAGGACCAAAGACGAGCGCAGTCTTGGCCGGCAGTCTCCTGCTTGCCAATTCCTTGGGAGTCAACGGAGCCCTCGGTACATTATATATAGTCCCCATCTTGGCCGTTGTCCCGACGACCAGATCAAATCCCTTGACGTCATCCCAGGATATCTTCTTCGCCTTCTTCAGCACGTCCTTTGCGTGCTTGGCCCTGCAGAACGCCTCGTCGCAGAGATGATCACACACAGGCCCGATAAGCAGCAGCTTAGAAAAACCGAAGTTCTTCATCACTCTAGCAATAGCGCCAACATTTCCAGGGGTCTCCGGGTGCACGAGGACGACTGATATCATAACAAGTATATTGTTAAGCTGCTTATAAATATATTGCTGATATCAAGCTAATAGAATATACTACTCACGTTTACTGTGCGATCGGATGGCTGTCTCCAGAGTTCCGAGCTCTATCGGCTGTGTTACCGGTTTTCCATTCAAGAATGCAGCTCCATTGTCCATATTCAGATATACTATCGGAAGATTGATTGATTCAGCACCTGTACCGGTCATGATAGGCTGATAACGTGCTACGAGCTGGCACTTAATGGCGGATTCCAGCCCAATAAATACAAAGATTTAAATACTGGTAAGCCATGACTTACCGAGGTGATTCGTATGGAATTCGCTATTGCTAAAGTCAGTACCAAGGGCCAGATCGTGATCCCCATCTCCCTGAGAGATGACATCCATACCGGCGATGAATTTCTCATGGTGAAGGACGATGGAAGGATCATGCTGAAAAGCATGAAATCATTGGCGACCAATCTGCGGGAAGATTTTATATTTGCCGAAAGAGTGGAAAAAGCTTGGCAGGAATATGATGAAGGCAAATTTGAAAGGAAATCCAAGGATGACTTCCTACGGGATCTGAAAGCATGCTGACCATTGACCATAAGGAAGGATTTCTTAGGACAATCTCTAAGATCAAAGATGAAGCTATTAAGGACAGGATAAAGAAGCTTATCAACAAGGCTATAGATAATCCGAATATTGGAAAACCTATGAGATACGGCCGGAAGGGCACGAGAGAGCTATACCTGCCTCCCTACAGGTTAGCATATGCTTATCTTCCTGAAGAGGACAGGATCATATTCTTGGAGATTTACCACAATGATGAACAGTAGATCCAACACTTGTTAGTTACAATCGCTCGGCAACACTTAGAAATTCATTTATAGGAAAGGCACTTTCTTAATGATATACTTTTTTAAGAAATTCAGTTACAGATTGATTATGAATATATTTTTGTCCACTGATTTCTTCAAGATATTTTTTCTTTACTATTTCATTTTGTGATATTCTGCAATCGCCTCAATCTTTTCAATGTTCATGCTTTGACCAATTCCAATTGATATAACAAAATGCTTTTACAACAGGATGATTTTCTATCCATTCAAAATATGGCTTAAACCAATTGTCCCAACTCTTCTGACCATCAAGAGTTCCAACACGTCTTGCAGAGGATTCTCCTATCATAACTGGTTTTTTATGTTTTTCAGCATCTTCCATAAATTTCTCAGTAAATATGTTTTGAAAATAGTCAGGAGAAAAAATATCTATTGCCCACCAATCAACATAATCATCTCCAGGATAATAATCCAGATAATTCTTTTCACCCTCAGGACAATAACACCAAACCATTGCAATATTATCAGCGTTATTCTTTCTGATTCTATCAACAACATGTCTCCAAGCCTTAACATAAGTCTCAGGAAGATAACCATTCCATGATAAGCCGTTAAACTCATAGCCCAATCTTACAAAAGTGGGAATCCCTAATTCGTTAATTCCATTACAGAATCGATCGATAGCTTCATCATATTTTCCTTCAGCAACATCATGCTCATAATGAGATTGTGGACCTCCTTCAACTTCATTAGTCATAGATAAACCTATTTGAAGCATGACATTGGGAAATTCTATAATTTCTTTTTTGATAATGCTAAACCACTTTTCATCAGGCCATTTGATTTCTATATAGGTCATATAAAGCAATGGTTTGCATTTTCCAACAGCATTCCAATAATCCCTAAAATCTTTTGTAAACTGTTGTCCTGCTCCATGAATTACCCTGTTTCCTTTTGGTTCATATTTTTGTTTAAAGTCCATCATTAAATATGGATAGTCTAACATTTTATTAATGTGTCGAAAGTGCCTCTTAATATTTTTACTACCAATTCAATTTACTTCATCTCAAGAAAGAATCTTCCTCAGCACCTTATTGTTCCCTTTCCAGTCCAAGACTTCCTTGAGCACTTCCTGGATCCTTTCCACAGGGATTATCTTTATCTTCTTCAGATTCTCAGGCCCGATGATTATGTCCTTCACGTTGGACTTCGGCACGATCACTTTCTTTATGCCGGCTTCCAGGGCAGCTTCAACTTTTGCCGTCACGCCGCCGACAGGCAGCACCTCTCCCCTTACGGACAGAGAGCCGGTCATCGCGTACTCCTGCTTTATCGGTATGTTCTTCAGAGCGGAGATTATGGAAGTTGCGACAGCGATGCTCGCAGAATCCCCTTCAACCCCTTCGTAGGTCTGGAGGAACTGGACGTAGATGTCATATTTTTCCTTGATGTCCTCGCCGAAGAACTTCTTGATTATGGCAGAGACGTTTATGATGGCCTCCTTGGCGATGTCGCCGAGCTTCCCTGTTGCGATGAATTCTGCTTTCTTTCCACCAGGCGTTACCTCTGATTCTATCGGGAGTATTATCCCTGATAGGGCTGGACCTTCGCCTATGACTGCCAGGCCGTTCACCCTGCCTACCTTCTTGCCTGATGTGACGATGACCGCGTATTCCTTCTTGCGCTCGATGAACTGGTCGGCTATCTGTGTCTCCAATGGCCTCGCTATCTTCCTGGCCATCTGGATGTGCTGAGTGGTTACGGTCTTGGCTTTCTTCTCGCAGGCCACGTCTCCTGCAGCCCTTATGAGGCCGCCGAGCTCCCTCAATCTCAGAGTGAGATGGCCCTTCCTGTTAGCCATCCTCTTGGCTTCCTCTATTATGGTAAGGACAGCTTCCCGGTTGAAGTCTGGTATCTTCCCGTCCTTCTTCACCTCTTGTGCCACGAACACGGATATCTTGTCCTGGTTCTCCGGGGTGTCCTTCATGGTCTCGCTCACGTAGATCTCATAGCCGTATCCTCTTATCCTCGATCTCAGGGCTGGGTGCATGTTCTTTACTGTCTCGAGGTTGCCCGCAGCAACGAGTACGAACTTGCAGGGCACGGGCTCTGTCCTGACCATGGCTCCTGCTGACCTTTCGCTCTGCCCGGTTATGGCGTACTTACCTTCCTGCAGGGCTGTCAGCAGCTCCTGCTGGGTATGCGGCTGCAGCGTGGCTATCTCGTCTATGAATATCACTCCGAGGTGTGCCTTATGGATCATCCCGGCAACAACCCTTTCATGGCTCGGCGTGCCCAGGCCGCCGCTCTGGAACGGGTCGTGCAGCACGTCTCCCAATAATGCTCCTGCATGGCCGCCTGTGGCGTCGTGGAACGGCACTTGCTTGCGCTTGAAATTGTCAACTATGACTCTCGGCATGAGTGTCTTGGTGTTTCCGAACTTCTTGCCGAAGTTCAGGAATATGACGAACGCTGCTAAGAAGATCATGCCTCCGAGGAACAATGCCACGAACATTATGGCACCGATCTGCAGGGTGCCCCCCTCCATGTTGGAATAGTGGTTGAACGCCCACCATGGCGCGATCATGGCGATTATGGCCAGGACGAACAGAAGTATGTTCTGGCTCTTGAACATGTTCATGTTCTCTATTCTTGCCTTCCCGATCAGCTCCCTGCCCTTTCCTGCTGGGACAGTCCTTATGAGTGGCTGGTTCTCGTCATTCGGGTTGGGGAATGAGAGGATGTCTACTAGCTTCTCTTTCGGGAGGAGTTCGGCCAGCGCCAGGCCGAGCATGGACTTGCCTGTCCCGGGCTCGCCTATGAGAAGTACGTGCCTTCTCTGCTCCGCTGATTTCTTGACTATTTCGACCGCATCATCTTGTCCTATGACCTGGCCGATTATTTTCTTGGAAACCTCTATCTCCTTGGTGGTCTTGAACTTCCTCATGCCGTCAAGAATGCCTATGTGTATTATAAATGTTTTGTTTATAAAGGAAAGGACATCGTCTGCTTTGAACCCAATCCAAATCGCACAACCTATTGCAGGGTGGAAGGGAGCAATTGGGGGGGTAGCAACTTGGGGCACTACTACAGCCATATCATAACGGCCTCAAAGGCGACAAGCATGGGGGCGGGAGAGGGATTGGGCGGACAGCAAGAGGGAACATATACACCTTTCAAATTCCGGCAGCCCCAGAAACCTTCCGGCCGAAGCAGGGCAAGACTGATAAATCATTAATATCCTTATGCTTTCATGCGCGAGTCCACCCTTGTGAAGGTTGCCCTGAGCTGTTCTTTAGTAGGGATTGTATCCCTCTTTGTCATCTCGATGAATATCGCGCTGCCCAAGCTGGGCGAGGTGGATGAGGGTGTGGTCGAGCTGGCTGGGACTGTCAGTAGGGTCTTCCCGGGAGAGACTGTCACCAAGATTATCCTTGAAGAAGGAGGTAATGAACACGCAATCGTGGCCTTCAACTCACCCAACATCGCGATTGAGGAGGGCATGGAAGTCACAGTGGAGGCCGAGATCTCAGACTATCAGGGCAAGCAGGAGCTGATAGCTTACAGGATCAGATCCGATTAATACTATATATTATAGCTCGGCAGCAACAATAATGGCGGGCCGACGGCCAATTCTTGCAGAATTGTCCTACTTGCCACCCCGGCTCGCCGGCCGCCATTGTTGCTGCCTCTCCCATAAAAAGATTTATAATAACAGACACATTCACTCTTTTAGGTGTGAACATTGCCAGAGATATCAGACCATTACAAGGCCAGACAGCCCTCGGGCATCAGGGTGGCGCAGCTTGAGTTCGAGCACCGCAAGGACGGCGTCGAAGCAGTGAACGTTGCTATAGGCAATGTCATCCTGCCCATGCACCCAGCTCTGAAGAAGCGCCTGGACAGCATCAAGGACAGCCCGTTCAAGGACGGCGTCGTACCATATTCTTCCAGCATCGGGCTGAAAGAGACCAGAGAGGCGTTCCTCAACGTCATCGCTTCCAGCGGCTTCAAGACAGAAGGCCTTCACGTCCAGATAACTGATGGCGGCTCGATGGCCATGGAGTTCATCATCCTAGGAGCTTCAGGTCATTTCAACGGCAAGGAAAGGCCGCTCTTGCTCATCGATGCCTCATACACCAACTATGGATCCCTAGCAGAGAGGACCAGGCGCAAGACGGTATCTATAACCAGGCACCTGCACGACCACGGCAAGTTCTCCCTGCCAGAGATCAGTGAGATAGAACAGGTCATCGAGAAGCATAGGCCTGCGGGCATGGTCGTCATCCCATACGACAACCCGACAGGGCATTTCTACGACCATAAGACCATGGTCAAGCTGGCTAAGGTCTGCGTCAAGTTTGACATGTGGATGGTCAGTGACGAGGCATATAGAGAGCTTTATTACACCGACCACGACACTTCCAGCATCTGGGGCTTGACAGACAAGGAGGTTCCAGGAATAGAAGGCAGGAGGATCAGCATCGAGACTTCCTCAAAAGTTTGGAATGCCTGCGGCCTCCGCATCGGAGCCTTGGTGACAGACAACAAGGAGTTCCATGACAAGGCCGTTGCCGAGTCGACAGCTAATCTCTGCGCTCCGATAATCGACCAGTGGATCTTCGGGGCACTGGCTCACGTTTCCCATGACAAGCTTCGCGCCTGGTATCACAAGCAGCGCGCTTATTACAAGACCATGCTGCACAGGTTTACTGATGACCTCAAGAAACGCCTTCCTGGCGTGATAATCTCAAGCCCTGACGCATCGATCTACTCTGTTGTCGATGTGCGCAACCTCGTGGACAAGGGTTTCAATGCCCTTGACTTCGTCATGTGGTGCACCATGGAAAGCAAGGTCGCCATCGACGGCAAGGATTACACCCTGCTCGTGGCGCCCATGGCCGGGTTCTACAACGTCGAGAAGGGCGAACCGAATCCTGGCAGGACCCAGATGCGCATCGCCTACGTAGAGCCCCCTGACCGGATGGAGCTCGTGTCCAGGCTGTTCTCCGAGCTGTTTAATGAATATGTGAGACACCATGAAAAAAATAATTGAAAAAGCAAGAGAATGGGCCCTGGAAGAAATAAAGACAAATGGAGTTCCACCTCAAGGATTGTTTGAATTGTCGAACGAAAAGGGCCAAGAACTCGCTTCCAAGTTGAAATGCGACAAAGACATCGTGCTTTTAGGGACAATCCTGATGGACATCAAGCTCGGTGAGTGTTTCAAGAAAGGGAAGATAATGGAACATGTTGCCAGGAGTGTTGCCGCTGCTGATGAATTCTTAAAAGGCTTCAATTTGAGCGATGAAGCAAAGAAAAGAATCCTTAACTGTGTCGAGGCGCATCATGGCACAAAGGAATATATCTGTAAGGAAGCCGAAATATGTGCGAATGCTGATTGCTACAGGTTCTTGCATCCGAAGGGTATCTTCATATATTTTAACATTCTTGGAAAGAGGTTGAAGGATCTGTCTGAGATCATGGAGCAGGTTGAGTCAAAGATGGATGAAAAGCACAATATCCTCTCATTGGACATCTGCAAGCAAGAGTTAGAGGGATATTACCAACAATTCAAGAAGATGTTTGAATCTGCCAGGTCAATGTAGATAATGGAAACCTTATCGCTTTCATCTGTGGACTATGGCATAATCGTCGTCTATTTCATCCTGATAATAATCATCGGCTACGTCGTGAAGAGAAGGGTCCGCAACATCACTGATTACTTCCTGGCCGGCAGACGATTGACGCTGCCGATCTTCGTCGCCACCCTGGTCAGCACCTGGTACGGCGGCATCTTAGGTGTTGGAGAGCTGTCATTCAACTATGGAATGGTCAATTGGCTTACCCAGGGCTTCTTCTGGTATCTCAGCTATCTCTTCTTCGCCTTCTTCCTTGCCAACAGGATACGGCGCTCTGGCCTTTTCACCGTGCCTGACCAGCTCGAGCGGTTCTATGACAAGCGTGCCCGTCTGCTGGGAGCATTCTTCAATTTCATCATGGTCACGCCCGCGCCCTATGTCCTCTCCCTCGGTGTCATCTTCTCATTGATCTTCGGTTGGCCTGCATGGGCAGGCATCCTCCTCGGCACCCTTGTGGCTGTATTCTACACCCTGCGCGGCGGCTTCCTCGGCGTCATCTACACAGACTTCATCCAGTTCTTTCTCATGGTCACGGGAGTCGCCCTGGTCATCCCTTTCGCCGTATCTAAGTTTGGTGGCATCTCTTTCCTCAAGGCCAATCTTCCGGCAACCCATTTCACGCTCACAGGCGAGTGGACGACCCAGATGATATTGGTGTGGGGCTTCATCGCGTTCTGGACCCTTGTTGATCCAAGTTTTTACCAGAGGTGCTACGCTGCCAAGGACGATAAGGTGCCGAAGAGGGGCATCCTGTTGGCCATCGTGTTCTGGGGCCTGTTCGACGTCTGCACCACCTTCACCGGCATGTACGCCCGGGCTGCCATGCCGACTATCGACCCTCTGACTGCCTATCCTGTCTTTGCCGCCGCTGTGCTCCCGATAGTCCTGAAGGGCCTCTTCTTCGCTGGCTTGATAGCAACCGTGATGTCGACCATAGACTCATTCACCTTCCTTGGGGCGATGAACATCGCGCATGATTATTACAAGCGGATAATCAACCCTAAGGCATCTGAGAAGAGTGTCATGAGGGTCACGAAGGTGGGCATAGTCATGACTGCGCTCCTCGCCCTGGTGTTGGCTTTCTTCTTCGAATCCGTCGTCAGCATGTGGTACACAATAGGGACTATCGGCATCAGCGCCTTGCTCATCCCGATGCTGGCCGGATTCTTCTATAAGGGGAAGAAGTCTGGTGATGCAGCGCTTGCCAGCATGGTCACCGGCTCCCTCACGGCTATCGTTTGGCTGGCCTACGGCTGGGTGAACATGGTCGAGGGATGGCCCACATACCTCCTGGGCCTGGAACCGCTCTACCCTGGACTTGCAGTCTCACTGGTCGTGTTCGTCGTCGTGAACGCGTGGAGGACAAGATGAACTACACTGCCCTGCTGCTCCTGAACTCGTACGTGCTCATTATTGCAGTGTTCATACTCAGCTATTTCTTCCTGCGGGATGTGCTTAAGGATAGATAGGTTCAATCGAAGAAGATGGTGTCATAATCTTGCAGTTCCTCTGCTTGCGGGAACTTATCCTTTTTGATAGTCACATATAACCCCAAGCCCCTTATGCTAACCCTCCACCAGAACTCATCATCCCCAGGGACAGTGTGGTAGATGGCATGGTCTATCTTGATGTCCTCGATGACATGGTCATATTCCAGGTCTTTCAATCTTCCCATCAACAGCCGCTCCAATTCATCCTTGTGCTGGTAGTCATGGAACTCCCTTGCTGTGGCTTGGTCAAGAAGCTCTATCAGGGCTTTTGAGAACTTGAGCCTCTGCCCATCGCTCCAGTCACTGTGGTAACCGGTGTCATCTTCAAGATATGTCCTTCTTAGGATTGTGCCGTCGAACCCTGCTGTGAATGTCTCGACAACATAATCGATTGTGCCGTCCGGATCGCCGTCCTCGATCCATAGGGGGTTGTTGTCTAGATGGGCAAGCATGAGTTCGTCTCCGATATCCGGAACCCTATTCGCGTTGTTATCATAGAATTCACAGAGATAATGTTCGAATTCCCGCACTTGATTGCTTATCAAAATGCTATGCAGATTGTCCTGTTGCGGCGAATAACACTCTAAGAACCTCTCGTCGCGGGGTGGGTCTTCCAGTGCCTTCCAAGCGAGTATGCTGATGTCCCTTTTGATATGCTCCTGTCTCGAGAGCGGCTGCTCCTGGCGGATTGGATGGGTTGACGATGCGGCCCTTTGATACTGAGGTGCGCACCCGGCCAGGATGAAAGCCATTGCAGAATAGAATACTTTATTGATGAGATACCCGGTCTTCATGCCATTGGTAATATTCTCAAATATAAAAATATTATGGTATTTGTTTAGCTGATTAGGACTTATTCTCTAGTCTGATATATATTTTAGCGTTGCTAAATTCATAAATAGTAGTTAGCTACATTGTAGCTAAAATGAAGCGCAAGAAAGTTGAGTGTGTCCTCACGGGCTACGAAATGCTTGAGAAAGAAGTCACGAAAAGCGGCAATAGTGGCCGCGTGTATGTGCCCATTGATTGGATAGGAAAAAATGTCAAGATAATCTTAATTGAACCATGATGCTCGTCGACAGACAGGATTACAAGAAGAAGTCGAAAGATGAACTTATTGACGATATTCAAGACGCATTTAATGAAATTGATCGTCTTAAACGTGAACTTCGTAAGTATAAGAATCCTAACACTCCATCGTCGGCAAATCCACATCTTAAGCCAGATATCGCACCACACTCGAGTAAGAGGCGCGGAGCACCAAAAGGACATCTTGGCAACACCAAGAAATGGTTTCTTGACGTCGAGAAAATACATATCACGGCAGATGAATGTCCTGGGTGCCACAGCAAAGATATCGAAGTTATCACGACGACAACACAACAAGTTGAGGAAATACCAGCAGAGATTAAACCAGTTGTGCAAGAAGTCATACGTGATGTCAACCAATGCAACAAATGCAAACTTAAGTTCGTCGCCAGCGACGGAACAATACCAAGGCAAGGTCGTTTTGGCATCAATCTCATGGTGCTCACCATCATGCTGCGGTTCATCGTTCGCGGAGTTATGCGAAAGACAGCAAGTTTTCTCGACGCCAGCTTCGCAGTCAAGCTTGCGCCAGCAAGCGTGCAAGCCATCATTTCACGTGCGGCACAAGCAGGAAATGCAGAATATGACATTCTCAAAATGCGCATTCGCGCATCCCAACGATTGCACATCGACGAGACAAGCTTTAGCGTGCTCGGACAGAAGTGGTGGGTGTGGATCTTCCGATCAGACACCGACAAGCTCATCGTCATACGCCACAGCCGCGGCAATAATGTCCTTGAGGAAATACTCGGAAAAAACTACTCTGGCATCGTGCATTGCGACTGCTGGAGAGCATACGATTATCTCGTCAATGCGACGCTGCAACGGTGCTGGGCGCACCTCCTTCGCAAAAGTGCAGAACTCACAAGCGTTGCTGGAAAACATTTCCACGACAAACTCACCGCACTATTCGACGAGACAAAAGCATTCAACAGCAAAGAAAGAACACCACAAGAACGACAAGAAAAATACGACAACATGACAGCAAAACTGCAAAAAATCACCAAGTATTATGCACTATACGATGACTGCAAAGCAGTCACCAAATACATCAACTTCCACATCGAAAGCTGGTTCACATGCATCAAACACGAAAACGTCGAACCAACAAACAACAATGCAGAACAAGCCATAAGAGAAACAGTCATCGTCAGAAAAATCATCGGAGCATTCCGCTCAACACACGGAGTCAAAACCTACGAAACACTCGCATCACTCATCGCCACATGGCAAAGCCAACAAAAAGACATCCGACAAGAACTCCACAGAATGCTTACAACTCAGCTATGCTGAGCTAAACAAATACATATTATGTACTTTTCCGGTCATGGCGGAAATATTCCGGTTTTTTCTGGGTCAAACATAAAAAAAACTGTCGCATGCCAGATAAGATGTTCGTCGAGACCCTTGCTGCTATCGGCTGCGGGATCATGTTCGGCACGCTGAAGGCTTCTGAGAACAATTCTGCCAGCGTATTTCTCGTCGATATACACCCTCCGAGATGCTAATTTAGGCCATGATATCATTACGAAATACAAGCTCGGAAATCCAAATAAAAACAATGAAACAAAATCAGAGAAAACGACCAAATTGGCAGCCAAAAGACGCTAAATAACGAAAAGCAGTTATTGGAAGCCGACGACGATAACCCAGGATATACATTCTCGGAGTGCTATTAGAATCTGATTTTGATACCAAATATACTTATCCCTTTTTTGACAGGTTTAGGTAGCGAATCTCGTTTACATTCTTCTGTAGAACCAGATTTATTCTTAAGCACAATAATAGTTCTTCTCCACCAAACACCACTTAAAGATTGTTTCTTGTTTAGAAATTTCTTAAGTAAAAGATCATATTCAGAGATTATCCCCCCTCCCTTTCCTTGTAAGGTTACTCTTAATAAATGCTGTTTGATATCTGGTTCTTGCACCGAGCAGATGTATTCCCAAATTTTTTCGAATTTATCATCAATATCCTTAAATGCAAGTGTTACATGAAACTTAAAATCCATTTTCGTATAAACGCTTATTCCAGAAATATCATTTATCGCTTTGGAAAGCTCATTGCGAAACTTCTTAAGCGTTACACTGGGTGCAATATCAAGATAGATTACCTTATTGACCTTATCAAAATAATTGAATCCTTGAAGTTTGAAGGGAACAAGAGTATACTTCTTACAAACTCCACCGATTCGTCTAATAACCTCTTTCCTGTTATTTGTTCGAAAGGGTGCTATGAGAGTAATGTGGGGAACCGGTCTTTTTCTTGTAACACCTTTAACATGAAACTTCCTCGCAATGTCAAATATCAGTCTCTTTGCATATTTCCTTGCATAACCATGCAATCTGAATTCAATGAATAGGGTTTCCATCTGATTTCAATCTCGTTTTCTAAGTTTAACTCCTAGTAGCAGTATTGCCAAACCAATAATAACAAAAAAAGTTGAATTCTGAAGAGCCGACCAAAAATTATCAATCCAAGGCAAAGTCAATAGTGGTAGCCAACAGTAAATAACAACGCCAACCCACACACCATCAATAACATCATCCAGTTTTATCCATTTGAATATTATAGTATATCTCTTTAATTTAGGAACATTTATATAATTGTTCTTCTTTTCTTTTGTTTGAGGTGATTATTATGTGGAAATTGGCTAAAGGGAATGCATTTTTGCCTACAACTTCAATTAGGAGATTGCAGACATTATATGATAAAGAGAAGAATGTCAATTCAAAATTGCGTTTGCTGTCTGCAGTGCATCGTAAGAGGGGAGAAAGCATAGATAAAATTGCGTATCTTCTCTCAAAACCCCGAAGGACAGTTCATGGATGGCTCACACGCTTTCAGGAGCGAGGGATTAGCGGCAAGGACAGCATCAAGCAGACGGGTCGGCCTGTCACACTGACGCTTACTCAAAGAAAGAATCTTGTAAAAGATTTGGAGCGTGCCCCGCCGCATAATGCGACTGGTTTATGGTCGACAAAAGAGCTTAAGGTCCTGCTTAAACGCAAATATCACGTGGAATTTGTGAACCAGCATGTTTGGAGGCTGCTGGTCTCTTTGGGGTTCTCAATGCAGCGCCCAAGAAAACAACATTATAAAAAACCAGGCGAAGAAGAGATTACACAGTTTAAAAAAAAGCCCGACGAAAAGCTAGATATTACCGTGCGAAAGGATTTGTTGTGGGCACACAGGATGAAGCAACATTTGGCTTAATCCCACTCATTATGAGAGGGTGGGCTCGTCGAGGAAGCCACCCTGTCGTTAAGATCAACCATAAGAATAAATGTACAAATGTCTTTGGTGCGCGAAGCAAGAAGAGTTTTGTTTACTTTTTCAGAAAGAAAAAGAGGCAAAAGCAATTCATCGAGTTCTTAGAGAAACTCCGGCAAAGATGGGGAAGATATCTGCTCTTTGTAGACGGTGCAAAAGCACATGGGGGAGCAAAGGTAAGAGCATATTTGAAAAAGCACAAAAAAACGGTAAAACTGGAATTTTTTCCCAAATGTTCACCAGAAGAAAACCCCACAGAGCAATGCTGGAAACCAGGAAGAAACGCATTGGCCAACAGAGTACTTCCATCACTAAATGCAGCCAAATATCACTTACGGAAAACATTTGACAACACCAAAGCTATGCCAAAAATGTTCCATTATTTAAGAGATTAGCTATTAGTAGTAACTCATTTTGCCCCATGGATTTTTCCAAGGCAGATAACCTCTTTCATTAAAGAACTCGGTTCAACTACATATTTTCCTCAAATCAAGGGAGTCGGTCCTTATG
>JAHIVG010000109.1 GCA_018816705.1 Nanobdellota archaeon | reverse complement strand
TAGCTTCTTGCCGGTCTCCTTCATGACTGACAGCACGAGCAGTGCGCTGTAGAGGGCATTGTCGGTGTAGAAGATGTCCTTGTAGAAAAGGTGGCCTGAGAGCTCTCCGGCAAAGGCAGCGTCCTCGTCGCGCATGCGGTGCTTGAGGAAAGAATGGCCCACCCGGTTGATTAGCGGCTTCCCGCCATGCTCCTTGATTACGTCCGCGACTATCCAGCTCGTCCGCAGGTCGTGGACAATCTTGGCTCCAGGATGCTTCTCCAATATCTTCAGTGCGAGGACCGCCACGATGAGGTCTGTCTGCGCCCTCTGGCCGTTCTCGTCGATGAACACGACCCTGTCCGAGTCGCCGTCGAAGGCGATGCCCAGGTCATATCCCGACTTGATCTTCTCCTGCAGCTCTGTAGTGTTCGCTGGCTTGAGCGGGTCTGCCTCGTGGTTCGGGAACGTGCCGTCGAGTTCAGAGAAGATGGCATCGACTTCGCAGTTCAGCTTCTTGAACACCGGAAGGTCGAGGCTCGACATGCCGTTGGCGCAGTCTACCGCAACCTTGAATGGCAGCTTCTCGCCTATCAACTTGATGATGAACGCGTGGTATTCATTGAGCGCATCCTGCTTCCTGACCGTTCCCTTCTTCTCAGGGTCGACGAATTCGCCTTTCTCGAACAGCTCCTTGATTTCTGGCATGCCTAATTTGGCGTGCAGGTTTATTGCCATCTCCTTGCACAGCTTCAGCCCGTTGTATTCTTTGGGATTGTGCGAAGCGGTTATCATGATGCCTGACTGCCTCTTGTAGTTGGCTATGGCCCAGTAATACATCGGAGTGGTGCTCAGCCCGATGTCCACGACGTCTGCGCCCTGGTCAGTGATGCCCTTGATGATGGATTTTTTCAATCCCACCGACGACGGCCGGCAGTCCATGGCCACAACAACTTCGGTGACCTTGAGATGACTGACAAAAGCCCTGGCTATCTTATAGGCTATCTCTTCGTCCAGCTCCGTGGGATAGATCCCCCGTATGTCATATGCCTTGAATATCCCCATGATCCTCACCCCAGTTTTTCCAGCAGCTCTGCTGCTCCGGCAGAGTGCTTTTTCTTCGCGAATATTGAGTTCAGCTTCCTCATCTCATCCAACAATTCTTTATCGTCACTGTTCACTACACCGACTTTCCCTCCGTTTTCAGAGAGCCATTTCGCGGCATCGAGGTCGCCCCATGAGTCCACAAGGAACATTACCTCAGATGGCTTAATCCTGAAATGGTCCAACACCATCTTCATCCCGGTCGCCTTGGACACGCCTCTCTTCAATATGTCGACACCGCTTGGAGTCGCGAGCACATCTTCCTCAGGCAGTATCATTCTGACCTTTTCAGCCAGCGCCCTATATTCTGATAGGACATTAAGAGGATGACCTTCCAAGTACAGGGTGACCATGTATAGCTTGGCCTTGTCTATGCATGCCAGCTTCTCGACTTTTTTCCAGATTTCAGCTTTTCTCTTAGCATCATATCCGTTGATTATGCCGAGATAGTCATCCTTTTCAGGCTCAACAAGGACATGAGAGCCGTGCTCTGCCACTACCAGGCCGTTCAGGTCTAGGACCCTGTATATCCCTAGGCAGGAGCTGGCATCCCTCCCGCTAATCAGCCCCACACGACTGCTTTTCATCACTTTACGCAGCGCTGGGATAAGATTGTCATCTATTCCGCCGTGATGATTCACTAAAGTTCCGTCGATGTCGCACAGGATGAGTCTCATGCTATGTCCTTCCATTCCTTGATTGCCTTCTCATAGTCCTTGATATTGCCGGTGTTGTACCACTGCCCTGAGAACGGGTAGCCATACAGCTTCCCTTCTGCTGCCAGCTTCGGGAACACATCTTTTTCGAACATGGCGAACCCCTTCGGGATGTAGTCGATGACCTCGGGCTCCAGGATATAGAATCCGGAGTTTATCAGCTTAGAGGGTTCCTTGCCCGGCTTAGGCTTCTCCACGAACTCCAAGATCCTAGGGCCGTCCAGCCTCGCCACCCCGTAGATGTTGGGATTCGCTACAGTTGTCAGCGCTATCGTCGCCAGTGCGTTGTGCTCGCGGTGGAACTGGAACATCTCAGTCACATTTATGTTCTTCAGCTCATCGCCGTTCTGAACGATGAAGGTCTCGTTGAGGAACTGTTTCGCCAATCTTATCGGCCCGGCAGTGCCCAATGGCTGTTTCTCTTCCACGTATCTTATCCTCACACCATACTTGCTGCCGTCGCCGTAATGCTGCTTGATCTTGTCCTTCATATGGCCGACTGCCAAAATCACTTCGCGCATGTCATACTTCTTCATCAGGTCGAAGAGGTGCTCTGTCAGCGTCCTGCCGTGCACGGGAATCAATGCCTTGGGTATCTCGTAGGTTATCGGCCTCATCCTGGTGCCCTGACCGCCTGCTAGGATCACATTCAGCTTGGGCGCATGCTCGTTCAAGGCCTTCATGATGAGCATCTCGACTGCGTGCGACCTGTTCTTCACCGTCTTCCCGTTCACCAGGGAATCAACCTTGTTCAATAGGCTTTCCTCTATCGTAAGCGTTGCTCTGATTTTCATTTTAATAAGCAGAAAAACAGGGGATATTTAAATATTTTGATTTTGTATGATAAAGTATGATAATCACAAATTTTATATACCTCCAGGGGTTTCCCGGAGCGCATGGTAACCTTCCCAGAACACCTGAAAAGAGAGGGCGTCGACAAGGACATGGCCAAGGTCATGATGCTACTGGCTGATCTTGCCAAACCGATCTCCAAGGCCTTCCTGACCCAGAGGCACATGTCCAACAAACGCAACGTCTACGGCGAGAAGCAGCACCAGCTCGAGGTCTGGGCTGACCAACAGTTCATCAACGAGCTGAAGAAGAGCCGCCTCGTCCGCACCATCGCCTCAGAGGAGCAGGATAATATCATCGAGGTCATGAAGACCGAAGGCGAGTTCGGCATCACCCTGGATCCCTTGGACGGCTCGTCACTGCTCGGCATCAACCTCACCGTGGGCAGCATCATCGGCATATTCAACGAGGGCAACGTCATGGAGAAGGGCAAGCTGATGGACGCTGCCATGTACATCCTCTACGGACCTGTCACGACGCTGGTTTATACTGCTAAGAAGGGTGTGCACGAATTTTTCCTAGATAAAGACGGCATGTTCCACTTATATGAGGAGAACCTCAAGATGCCTGAGGGCAAGATCTATGCTCCCGGAGCGTTGAGGAAGGACTGGCTGCCCTGGCACCGGAGATTCATTGAGGGGCTGGAGCAAGAGGGCTATAAGATGCGGTACAGCGGCGCCTTGGTTGCAGACTTCCACCAGATACTGCACAAGGGCGGTTTCTATTGCTACCCCTCAACTAAGGAAAAGCCGCAAGGCAAGCTCAGGCTGCTGTTCGAGGGCAACCCCCTCACCCTGATAGCTAAGGAGGCCGGCGGGGGCGGCTCTGACGGCCAGCAGGACGTGCATCAGATCAAGCCTGAGGTTTTGAGCCACAGGATACCGCTGTACATCGGCAACAGGTCGATAATGGACAGGGTAGAATCTTTGGATAAAAGGTGATCGGAATGATAAAGGTCGGCATCGTCGGATTTGGTACGATAGGCAAGAGGATTGCGGATGCTGTGCTCCTCCAGAAGGACATGAAGCTTGCCGGGGTTACGGCGCATTCGTACAACTACCGCATCGTCAACGCACACAAGCGGGGCATCAGCATATTCAGCCACACGGACAAGGACAACCTGATAACCCATGGCATCCCTGTTGCAGGGGACATCAATGCGCTGTGCGAGGAGGCTGACATAATCGTGGACTGCGCTCCAAAACCTTATGGCATGGAGAACAGGGAGAAGATCTATGAGCCGAACAATATCAAGGCCATCCTGCAGGGAGGAGAGAAGGCTCATGCGGCAGAGGTATCATTCGTCGCGCAGTGCAACTACCAGGACGCAATCGACAAGGACTATGTCCGCGTCGTCAGCTGCAACACGACCGGTCTTGCCAGGACGATAAAGGCATTGGACGCCGCTTTCGGAGTAGACTTTGTCAGGGCCACCCTGATAAGGCGTGCAGCAGACCCTGGACAGACCAAGAAAGGCCCGATCAATTCCATAATACCGTCGCTCGAGCTACCCTCGCATCACGGACCTGACGTGAGGACTGTCCTGCCGCATATCGAGGTTTTCACCACGGCTGTCATCGTACCCACTACCTTGATGCACATGCACAACCTCTCTGTGGTATTGAAGAACGGCACCCGCGGCGTAGAGGCAGAGGACGTGCTGAAGCTCTTCGAGAAGACTCCCAGGGTGAGGGTCGTCCATGCTGACCAGGGCATACTCGGCACAGCTGAGGTCATGGAGTACGCCCGTGACCTTGGAGGCAAGCGCTCTGACATGATGGACATCTGTGTCTGGGACAAAGGCTTAGGTATGCATCACGGCGAGCTGTTTTTCGTGCAGGCTGTCCACCAGGAGAGCGATGTCGTGCCTGAGAATATCGACTGCATTAGGGCCATGCTGGGCGAGGAAGACGCTGAGAAGTCCATGGCTCTCACCAACAAAAGCCTGGGGATGAAACACTGATGGCAAAGAGCACCCAGATCGAAGACCTTGAGCTGATTGAGGAATACCTCAAGGCCCCAGACAAAAAAAGAGGCAAGTACAAGGAGTTCGCGAAGAAGGTAAAGAAGTGATGCTTTCTCCGTGCGTTATTTATAGGTGGACCTCCCCACTCTTTATAAAATCGTAGGCAGAATACCCACAAATTCAACAAAAATCGAAGATTTTTGAGTGCCAGAAATCAATGATTTCTGAGCATATCTGTGGGATGAATGCCGTATCTATTCATTATCTGTGCAAGAGGCAGAAGCTGATTTAAGAAGAACATTTATATATCCACTCCGTTCTTAATATGCAGATGGTTTTAAGAAAATTATCTAAACAAGAAGCGAAAGAGGAAGTTAAAAAACTCGTTGATAAATATAATAGAATACTTGAATCTGGCTCTATTAAAAGATACAAGGAAGAAGATACAAAAGCTGAATTTATCGAGCCACTTTTTGAGGCTTTAGGTTGGGATGTTAGAAATACTGAAAATGATGACGAAGTAGTAAGAGAAGAAAAAATCTCTAAAGGCAGGGTTGATTATTCTTTTAGGATTAACGGAATACCTAAGTTTTTCTTGGAAGCAAAAGCACTCAAAGAAGATTTAGATAATATTAAATTTGTTGAGCAGGCGGTAAACTATTCTTGGCATAAAGGCTGCACATGGGCTGTTCTTACAGATTTTGAAGCTATCAAGATATTTAACGCTGAATGGAAAAGCGCAAATCCGTTACAGGCACAATTTGGGCAGACTTTGCCTTGTCAATTATTCTTAGAGAAATTTGATTCTTTATGGCTCTTATCCAGAGAAAGTTTTGAGAATAAACTTCTTGATACTGAGGCAGAAAAATGGGGTAAGAAGATTAAGAAAATCCCTGTTGATAAACAGCTTTTAAGTGATTTGACAAGATTTAGGGATTTGCTTAATAAGAATATTCTCAAAAACAACGCATCTAAAAATATTTCTGGAGATGAATTAGATGAAGCTGTCCAGCGAATAATTGACAGATTAATCTTTATCAGGACTCTTGAAGATAAGGAATTAGAAGCTCCAATGTTGCAGTCAGTTGTCAGGGAAGATTTAAACAAAAGAATCTACAAAAAGCTTA
The DNA here is from genome assembly GCA_018816705.1 of Nanobdellota archaeon. GTDB lineage: Archaea > Nanobdellota > Nanobdellia > Woesearchaeales > JAHIVG01 > JAHIVG01. The sequence goes on along the minus strand of JAHIVG010000109.1, from coordinate 9,990 downwards.
ATCTTGTTTTCAGAAAGATTGACGACATTTACAACAGCAAACTTTTTACTCCCCATTTATGCGAGGATTTAAACATAGATGATGAAGTTTTAGTCAAAGTCATAAATGGATTATTCCATTCAAGCGATAACTCAGTTCATTATGACTTTTCTGCTATTGATGCGGATGTTTTAGGCAACATTTACGAGCAATATTTAGGACATATCCTAAAGAAAACTGATAAAAGAGCCAAATTAGCAGAAGGAAAAGCACACAGAAAAGAGCAGGGAATATATTATACTCCTACTTATGTAGTGGATTATATTGTTAAAAACACTGTTGGAGAATTAGCCAAAGATAAAAAGTTTGACTTAAAGAATATCAAGATTTTAGACCCTGCTTGTGGCTCTGGCTCTTTCTTGATGAAAGCGTTTGACTATCTTGTTACGCTTGATAAAAAGAAGAACGGAGAAGCAGACCAGACAAAGCTTGACCTAACAGGGGCTTCTGCCACTTATGGCAGAAAAGTTGAAATCCTAAAAGACAACATTTTTGGAGTAGACTTAGACCCAAAAGCTGTCGAGATAGCACAATTAAACTTATTATTGAAAGCTGCTGAGAAAAAGCACAGGCTGCCAACACTCCAAGAGAATATCAAAGTCGGAAATTCACTAATTGATGATTCTAACATTGCAGGAAACAGGGCTTTCAAATGGGAAGAACAATTCAATGAGATAATGCAGAATGGCGGTTTTGATGTGGTGATTGGAAATCCGCCTTATATAAGGATACAAACCTTGGATAAGAATCAAGTTGATTATTTCAATAGGCAATATGAATCTCCAACCAAAAATTATGATATTTATATTTTATTTATCGAGAAGGGATTTAAATTATTAAAGAACGATGGGATTTTAGGTTTAATTCTGCCGCATAAGTTTTTTCAAGGAGAAAGCGGAGAAAGAATAAGAAAGTATATCCATGATAATCGTGCCCTTCATAAAATTGTTGATTTTGGTACAAATCAGATTTTCGATGGTGCAACGACATATACTTGTCTTTTATTTCTACAGAAGAAGAAGAATAAAGAATTTTACTATAAAGAGTTTAAACTTGGCGATAACTTCAAAGACCTCGCTAAATTAAAGTTTGAGAAAAAAGATTCAAGTTTACTTAAAGAAGATAAATGCAATTTTTCTGGTGGGGATATACAAAAAGTACTGTCCAAGATAAAATCTCAAAAGAAGAACTTTAGACAAATTACTAAAAAGATATTCAAGGGCTCTTCGACAGGTAACGACAAAATATTCTTACTTGATTTAATTGAAAAAGATAAAATTTATTCAAAATTATTTTCCCATGCTATTAATCAAGAAGTGCTTTTGGAGAATGCACTTTTACATCCGTTTGTATATGGACAAGATGTTAGAAAATATGCCCTCCTAAATAGTAAAAAAGTATTGTTATTTCCTTATTCAACAAACGGGAAAAAAGTAGAACTTATCCCTATAGAACAATTAAAAAATAATTATCCTAAAACATTCGATTATTTAAACAATCTGAAGGATGAACTCTTGAAAAGAAAGGTTGAGTTGGATAAATCAAATTTCTATAAATATTCTGCCGCAAGAAGCTTATCTGAATATGAACAACCTAAAATAATGATACCTGATATGCTAGTAAGTAATAGGATTGGTTTTGATGAAGAAGGATTATTCTATCATGGACCTGCTATTCACAGCGTAGTTTTTACTGAAGAGGTAAAAGGAGATACTCAGTACTTATATTTAGGAATACTTAACTCTTCACTTTTCTGGTTTTTTATCTCTAATACAAGTACTGCATTAAGAGGGGATACATATAGGCTTACTCCTGAGTTTCTATCTCCTTTCTGCTTTCCTGAGTTAGATAAAAATAATAAAACTCTTTATGAAAAAATTATGGGGTATGTTAAAGAACTACTAAACTTAAATGAGTCTCTATCAAAAATCAAAGACAAGCAAACCGACTCTAAAGCCCGTCTTGAAAAGGAAATCCAGAAATTAGATTCTGAAATTGACGAAGAAGTCTATAAGTTATATGGGATAACTGCTGAAGAGAAGAAGATTATAGAAGATAGCCTAAAATGAAAAAAATTAAGCTATTTCCTGGAAAGCATTGTTGTGGAAAAGAATTTGATATGCGGATAATGGATGCTAAAGATGATAACAACGAATCCGCAGCATGGATAGTATATGGAGTTTGCCGGAGATGCAAGGTTGTTATGGTAAGCAGTATGTTCTTGCAGGCAGAAAAGCCGAAATTAGGCGTTGATTTTATAGTCGATTATGATAAAAAATCCGGGAAAGGAAAAAAGTGGGAATAACATGGAAAACAAGCAAATTGATGATGAAAGAATTGCCATAATTGAGTTTGATAAGGCATGGGAAGAATTCTTTAAAAAGAAGCTAAGACCAAGAAGCGAAAAAGAAGATAGGAAACAGCAGGAAGAATTCCATATTTGGTACAATAATGTCAGGAAACAGTCTGACACAGGAAAAACACCCAAAGAGATGGGAAAACGGATTATGGAGTTTTCATGGGACGATTCAGAAGAGTGTGATTATTATATTCCTTTAAACGAGCTGTTAGTTACAGAAACTGCAAAAGTGATGAAGCTAAAGGCAATTATTGGGAAAAAAGTGGAGGAGTATAGTGATGTCATTTTTCCAATTGAATCCAATATTGCAGAATACTTCTTAGAAAACCAGCAAATAAAAGATGCTGATGTAAAGAAAGCCTTTATTAATTTCATCAAAAACCCATTTGGTGAATTTGACTACTCTAAGTTCCCAATAGAATATGAAATTCAATTTGGAGCAAGTATAGGTGCCCAAAACAAAAAGATAGCTCTTCACGAATTGAAGTTAATTGTTGATTTTCTGATTCTTTCAATAGAAAATAGAGATTATATTCCTGGTGAACGAGGCTATCTGACGTGGGTATGTGCTTTTTTAGGATATTTAGATGAAAAAAGCGTCAAAACACTTGAAAACAAATATCGTCTTATGGGGCATCTTGCCAACATTCCGGATGATCAAATAGAGAAGATGATAGAAAGTTTACACCAAGAAAAGATGTGAGCAAAGAATAGAAGATTATCAAGGACAATACAAAATGAGCACATTCACTAATCAAACAGGACTGCAAATTTTAGAGTTTATTAATAGTCTGAAGATTAATTATGGCAAGAATAATCTATCCAGGATGATATGGTAAGAGATAAAAGGTTTTTCCATACAACAGGTAAAAGATTTAATCTCGCAGCTTACTGAAGGAGGGTATTTAATAGAAATAAATATGGGAATTTTGCTTGTATAGTTAAGGGGTTCTCGTTTAGCGAACCATACATTAAACTTATAGCTGATAAGCGACTTCTGAAAAAGGGAAAAGTTTAAGTTAAATGGTCTGCGTGAGAAACCCTCAGCTTTAGCTGGATTTATTTTGGGAATATGTCATTTTATGAAGGAGGTAAAGACCGCTGACGGTTCTGCGACCTGCTTCAGCGATATTCATGGTGAATATTACCACTCCCTCTCCGGCGCTGAGACAGAGGCCAAGGAGAAGTATGTCAAGCCCTGCGGTATCAGGCCAGGGATGATCATTCTTGACATCTGCTTCGGTCTGGGCTATAACTCTGCAGCCGCTATCGATGCTGTTGAAGGTGGAGAGCTGGAGATATTTGCCCTAGAGCAGGATACGGAGATACTTAAAAAAATATTAGAAATTAACACTAATTTTAAAAAATATGCAATAATCCAGGGGGCAGTTGAGCAGGCACTTTCAGGCGGAAAGATCTTCAAACAGGGGAATGTCACCTTAAGATTCATGTTGGGAGACGCCCGCACTACAATAAAGGAAGTCGACAGGAAAGTCGATGCTGTCTTCCTGGATCCCTTCTCGCCGAAGAAGAACCCTGAGCTGTGGACGACAGGGTTCTTCAGGAATATCAGGAGAGTTATGAAGCCGGATGCGAGATTGGCCACTTACAGCTGCGCCAGGCAGGTCAGGGAGAACATGAAGGATGCCGGCTTCAGCGTCGAGGACACACCCCCTTGGGGCAGGCGCGGGCCGGGAACCTTAGCTACCAATATAACATAATTTGTAACTACTATCAAGATACGATAATAGAAAGGTTTAAAAAGAGATGGTCATTCCACTGATGCCATGGATGGACAAACAGACCTCAACGAATGGCTAGCTGGTTTCTATAGCAATGCCGAATCCTTGCCTGAACCTCACAGGACCTCATTCCTGAAGAGAGCGGATGAGGCCAGGACGCTATTTGAGGAACTCGAGGAGCAGACCTTGGTAGATCGTATGACCGGACTGTTCAACGAAAGGAAGCTCGACCTTGATGTTGAGGCTGCCAAGGCCAAGGCTAAAAGGTACGACAACCCATTCACTTACTACGTCATCGACGTGGACAGGTTCAAGGAGATCAACGACACCCACGGCCACCCGACCGGCGATGTGGTGCTCCGTTCGATCGCCAATCTGCTCAAGAATGAGCTCAGGGAGCACGAGCGCCAGCAGGTCTATCGTAAAGGAGGTGACGAATTCGTCCTGGTGCATGAGAAGACTAACAAGGCCCAGGCCGAGGGCTTCGTCAGCAGGCTGCTCGAATTCTTCAGCCGGTTCCAAGGGATAGACACCTATTCCCACAAGGAGGATAAGAGGGTGAACATCAGGCCCGGTCTGAGCATCGGCTTCGCCACCTATCCCATTGACACGACAGATTTATCACAGCTCTACGGCATCGCCGACAAGAACATGTACAGGGCCAAAGAAGGCAAAGGCGATAGGTAACTTTATAAATAATGCCAGACCACGTTTCTTAACGCCCCGTTGGTGTAGTCCGGCCAATCATCCGGCACTTTCGATGCGGGATCCATGGATTTCGTAAAGGATATGCCGGGACTCGGGTTCAAACAGACTCACTGGCGTTCGTAGCTTCCAACGTCTGAGTCGTTGAAAGTCCCGGACGGGGCAGTCTTTTCTTTTCTTCTTAGCCCAACAAATCCAATTTTCGCGTCTTTGAAAACAGTAGATGAACGCGATGTGGGACTTTACGTCCCACCATCCCGACCCGCCCTGATAAGGGCGGCCCAGACGGGGCAGTTTTCATAATCTTTAAATAATACATGTCCGCTCCGATCAGGCAACCTTGCCATCTGGACAGAAAAAGCCGCAAGGACAGCCACGTTTCCCAGATTGATGACACAATGACAAGACTGGACCAATTGGAAGCCCATAGAGCATCACAGAGGGTGATAAAGGACATTGAGGCTGCTCCTGGAAAAAAACAGGATGCATACCAAGTTCTTGAAGAGATAGCTGGCCAGAAAAAGGACATGAGTAATGATTACCTTCTCGGAATTGCCATATGCCACAGGGTCTATGGATCGTGCACAAGGAATGCCACAATTGAAGAATTGCAGCGCTCCATCGAGGATTATGTCTGTACGCCTTTGGATTTCTGTGTGGTGCCGCGCTCTTACTGGAGCTTCATGGTCGGCTATGTTGGTGAGCATCTCAAGATACAATATTGGAAGGAGCACAGTCCTATTCCTGCCCGCGAATCACGGTAGGTCATGGCGGATGTGCCTGGTGGGAAGCATCAGCCAGCATTCCCCAAGAGGATTCAGTTAATTATTAATACTAACCCCAATAAACCAATCCGGGGTGATAGGTTATGGGTATCGAGCCGTACGAAGTAGAGGCAGGTGACAAGGATCTGTTCCAACAGCTTTCTGGCAAGGACTTTGATCCCGACGAGTACATAGGATGTGAAGACACCAGATTCAAGGCCATAAAGCCTGATAAGGTGGACAAGATGAATTATATGGGACTGGAGCTAATGGTCGGTTTCAGCGATGACGTAGCAGTCTTCCTGATGCACACCCAGGGGGATGTCGTTGCCAGAGGTACCATCATAGACCTTAAGAAAAAGTTCGCTGTGCCCTCCATCGAGGCTACGTCTGATACTTCGATGCACCACGTCAAGACAGCCCTCGGCCATTATTCTGCTGCCAAGCTCTACAGCTGCCTGATGCTGCCGCAGGAAGGTCCGCCAGATGGAACATGACCCTGTCCGGCGTTCGCTGCTGAAGTACCTGCTTGTCTTAGCTATCCCCAGCTGCGGCTACGCTGAAAGGTTAAATGACGCTGTCTTCGGCAACCCACCCCTCGAGGAGCAGGTCGTCACCTACCTGGAGGAGGCCAAAGGCTACACCGACCGCAAGCATCTTAAGGTATTCTATGATGATCATGGGCCAAAGCTCGACATCATCATTTCGAAGTTCAAGCAGCACCTTCCATTGCTTGAAAACTCTTTCCAGAGCCTTGAGCAGGACAGCCTTCCTGAAAGCTATTGGTCGCCCGTGGCTTTGGATGAGATCGACCCTTTGTATGAGAAGATAAGGGATGACCTGGATAATTCGTTCGATGCCTTGCAGTTCAAAGGCAAAGATGCAAGACAGGACCTCAGGGATGCCCGACGCAGCTATCGCTTGATCACTTTAGAAATAATGACCTCCCGCATCCTGATGCATGAGCTGATGTTCGCCGAGGCTGAGCTGCTGTTCAACTATGCCTTGAAGCAGGAGAAGACTCCCGAGACCGAGGCCCTTGCCTCGACTGCTCTCACATGGATGCATCCGATGGAGGATTATGCAGGTAAGTCTCGGCACGCGGAGTTCCGCCCATACGGGGGTCGCCTCAGGCGGTACAGGCGCCGATTCGATTTTGAGTTCGGCACAAAACATTTAAATAGCCCCTCTGAACCTCCAGCTTGAAGATGAAGAGAAGTTCTCGCCGTTGGAAGAAGAAGCGTCAGATGCGCTGGAAGTGGCAGCGCAAGAAGATGAAGAAAGAGAAACGTAGAAGAGCGAAGAAGTAGTTCTGGAAACATTTATATCCCACATAGGATTTGCTCCTGGCATGAAGCTGAGGAGGGAAATCATTTACTTCGTTGCCGCTGTCCTGCTATTCCTCTTCCTCCACCACACAGCGCATGACGGCCTCAAGCCCACAGATGTCCTCGGAGTGAACGACCAGGCTTGCGTCGAGAGGATGAGGCAGGGCTTGATCTATAAGGACGACCTGTTCTGCATGGAGAGCCCGATGTCCTTCCTCCTGCCGATGCTCTTCGGGTTCCCATTCTCGACGGATTCGGTTCCAGTGATCACTCTCGCGCTCCTCATTATCGTCAATGCCGCAACAGTCCTCCTGCTCAACGCATTGATCAAGAGAAATACGAAGAAGGACTTGTTCTTCCTGACCCTGTCAGTCTATGCCTTCACCGTCTATGCTTACACGTCCTATGAGTGGAGCATCGCCCTCACCACATTTTTCCTCATCCTCGGCTATTATCTTCTGGCAGCCTGCAGGTTCCGCATGCATGAGGTCGCAGCCGGCGCAATCTTCGGCCTGGCCCTCGCTACCAAAGGCATCTCTCTTGCCATTGTAGCTTCCCTTTTCGCCTTCCTCGCGCTGAAGGCCCTCTGGTTCTGGTTCGTCAAGAAAAGACTCCCTCGCAAGGCCGCGATGAAGCTCTGCTATTCTGCGATCTCGGCCTTGGCTGTAGTGGGTTTGCTCCTGCTGGTCTTCGGCAACTGGCTGGTCCATGGCTATTGGGTGCATGCCATGATCCTCACCCCTCCCTTTGATTTCATCCTCAAGTCTTTGGCCACACACCATCTGCATTCCTTGAACCTGTTCAATATGCAGCATGCAATGATCTTTCTCCTCGGTCTTGTCCTCACGATATGGCGTCGCAAAGGCATAGGCATATTCGGATTGTATGCCTTCATCGTCACATTTTTCACTACAGCCAGCAAGGGGATGTATGACATGAGGTTCCTCGCACCGTCCTTCGCCTTCCTCCTCTTGGTCATGATCCCGGAGCTGAGATGGGACAATATCAGGAGGATAATATTCTCATCAGCCATCTTGCTCCTGCTCATCGGCCCTTCATTGATCATCACTGGATTCGAGCTGGAGCGGAACAGGATTCACGGTTTAGTAAATGATGCATACCATCTGGTTCCTGAACAGGAGCTCGCCCTGGTCGAGGCCAACAGCCGAGTGCATTACCTTGATTGGTACGGCCGATACGACCAGATAAAGTCTTTTGACGTCCTGTACATACCAGTCTTCCCTGACCAGGATCATCTTGCAGGCATCATCAAATTCAACCTGACCGGCAACCTGAGCGGCGTGTATGATGATATCAAGGCTGCGACCGAAGAACAATGGGATGATGCCGCCGAAAAGATCTTGGAGAAGAGATATTCTTTGATAGTCTTCGGCGAGCCCGAGTATCAGCAGATGACACGGTTCACGACTAACTACACGCTGTATTCTGGATACTGCACAATAATGATACCTTACTACTACAGCCTGCACGGCAGCCAGTACAACTACAAATACCTTTTCTTCAGGGACCCGGAGGACTGCACATCGCTGAACAGCTCCCTGGAAAGATATTTCACCGAGAATCTCGACAGGATCTGCCGTAGCTCAGAGGCCATGGCCAACGATGTCTCTTCAACGCTCGCTGAGGACGGCATCCTCCTGCCCGGATGCGTTGACGGGGGCTCCCTGCTCGAGACTTATCATGCCATCCGCAGGATGAGGAGCACCATGCCAGAGATATATTTCTACAGAATCTACAACGTCACCTTTAGCCAGGATTTCACCGCACACCTCGGGGAGGAGAACGTCATGATCATTTGATGAAAAAATTTCCACCCCATAAATATAGACATCTCCATACCAAAATCCATTTTAAAGGCTCTCGACCCTGGAAATATACTCCAAAGAAGCGAAACGCTTAAATATAACCATCAGACCACTAAATAATCCCCAGAAATGGGAAATCTCCTCCAATATTCTAGCTGACCCCAAGGGGTCATACGCGAATATGCTTGTTTGAAATATGTATACTTGAATCAATCTCAAGTATGAAGTGGTTTTTGGAACGATAACCCAAAAATTCCTATAGCGGCCAATAATACCCGTTGATCCTGCGGGAGGCTGCTGCTATGGGGATCCGACTTAGCCATGCAAGTTTTGGTAGCAATACCGGCAAATTGCTCAGTAACACGTCGCTAACCTGACCTCAGGCCCGGGATAACCTTGGGAAACTGAGGCTAATACCGGATAAGGGAGAGAGTCTGGAATGAACTTTCCTTTAAAGGTAACACCTGAGGATGGGGCGGCGGTCGATTAGGTTGTTGGCGGGGTAATGGCCCACCAAGCCGGAGATCGATAGGGGCCCTGAGAGGGGTAGCCCCGAGAAGGGAACTGAGACACTGTCCCTAGCCCTACGGGGTGCAGCAGGCGCGAAACCTTTACAATGCACGAAAGTGTGATAAGGGGATCCCCAGTGCTTATGCTTTGCATAGGCTTTTGCCAAGAGCAAAAATCTTGGCGAATAAGTGGTGGGCAAGACTGGTGCCAGCCGCCGCGGTAACACCAGCGCCACGAGTGGTAGCCGCTTTTATTGGGCCTAAAGCGTTCGTAGCCGGCCTGCTACATCTCCTGTGAAATCGTTCGGCTCAACCGAACGGATTGCAAGAGACACCAGCAGGCTTGGGACCGGAAGGAGTCAGAGGTATGCAAGGGGGAGCGGTAAAACACGCTCACTAACGTTCGCAAACGTTAGAGCGTTTACAGTGCTATAATCCCTTGTGGACCACCTGTGGCGAAGGCGTCTGACTAGTACGGATTCGACGGTGAGGAACGAAAGCCAGGGGAGCAATCCGGATTAGATATCAAAAATCTTCCAGATTTTTGGACTTCACGACGAGTCGTGAAGTACGACAAGTTTCCTTACGATTGCGCAAAAAAAAATACTGTAAGGAATCTCACATTTCGAGGATTTTTGACTAATTACCCGAGTAGTCCTGGCCGTAAACGCTGCGAGCTAGGTGTCGCGTATTCTCCGTGAATACGCGGTGTCGAAGC
>JAHIVG010000108.1 GCA_018816705.1 Nanobdellota archaeon | reverse complement strand
TACCTTAGGTGATGGATTGAATTCGATGCGGAGGGCTGACAATGCGCCTTCAGAAGTCAGTATAGTGCCGCCCAGTCCTGGGAATTCTGTGCGCAGCTCTACCAATACCCTAGCCTCTGATCCGTATCCGCCCTCTCTAATGAACTCTACGACGCCTTTCTTGTATGGCAATGCCACCACCCCATATGAGGGGAGAAAGGGATTGTTTATATGTCTTATCCCTGGGTAGAGTCGCGCAGGCTCCTCTCTGCGCTGTCTACCTCTAGCTTGAGGGCAAGCTTATAGCTCAGGAATGCTGTCAACAAAAATAAGTTTTCTTTGAATGTAACATCTCTCGTCCGGGAAATATATCGATATACATGATAAGAGGCCACCGCAAGCCCCTTGTAGAAATTCAGGGATTGGTCGCCCTTGAACTCAGATTCCCAGTCAAGCCTTTCGTCATCTTTCAATTCATCCACATAAGACGAATAGGAGATCAAGGATCTCTCATCCACGATGTCAGTGTAATTGTCATCCTTCGGCTCGGTCCTGCCTTCCATGAGTATCTGTTTTGCGACCATCTTGGCAGTGCCCTGCATCGTCTTGGTCCAGGCCGGCTGTGTCTCCCAATGTTCCATGGCCATCAGCAGGTGATCATAAATCGATAGTATTCCATGATAGAAATCGTTCGAATGTGTTCTGATAAAGTAGGGTTTTGCATGAGACCGTACTCCAGGATACTTGCCCTTTTCCAGCTCTGCATAATATCTGACAACAGAATCGTCTAGTCTCCGGTCGATATTGCGTATGAGTTCCATGTATATCACTGCTGAGTCGTAGGGGGTAGCTATAAGTATTATAAAAACTTTTTTAGGCAATACCTTTAAATAAGATAGCGGATACATTTTACTCGTGCGAGGGTAGCGAAGTCTGGTCAAACGCGCAGGACTTAAGCGGACAGCCCGCACGAGCGGGTCCTGAGTGATCCTGTCCCTTAGTGGGTCCGGGGGTTCAAAATCCCGAAAGGATTGGAAGTCCCCTCCCTCGCAGTCTTTTTCCAATTTAACCATAACCCTTAAATAGTATATCTCAGATATACTATTTTATGGCCAGCCCGAGCAAGGAAGAAAATATGTTAGAGCTCCTCTTCAACCACAGTCCGTTAAGGCAGTGGCATTTCGAGGAGATGGTCAGGATGACAGGCATGACTAGAGCTGCCGCGAATAAATGGCTCAATAGATACATTAAGCAAGGCCTGATAAAGCGGATAAAGAAAAGAGGAAAATTCCCATATTTCACGGCCGGAAGCCACAACCCGGTCTATCAATCAAGGAAGCGCCTTTATCTCCTTTCGAAGCTTCATGAAAGCGGCCTTGTGGACCACCTATTAGGGCTTAAAGCAAAGACGATAATGATATTCGGCAGCGTCGCTCGGGGAGACTGGTACAAGGATTCTGATATTGACATTTTTATGCTCGGAAGTTCCGAAGGTTTCGAAAAAATCCGGTTTGAGAAGGCGCTTTCCCGTGAGATCGAGGTTCAGACCTGCAAAAACCGGCAAGAGATCCGGAAAATCCGGTCAGGATTGATGGAAAACGTTATCAATGGCTACCTCATCAAGGGCCGCATACAGGACCTGGTTGAGGTACGGTGAATGAAGATTGATGGACTAAAGGATGTATACAACAAGTGCATTGCTGGAGGGAGATTCTTTGAGAAGAATGCTGTTGATGATGAACTAATCAGATCCCTGAAAGACATCGCTGACAAGGGACTTGATTTCACACGCAGAAAAATGAAGGATATTCCACAGGACAGCCCTGACTGGACCTTTGTGTTCAGGGATCATTATGAAGCCTTACGTTCCTTGATCGAGGCATTCCTCCTGTTTGACAGGATTGAGGCCGAAAACCATCAATGCATGAATGCTTATCTTTGCCATAAACATCCTGGACTGGATCTTGATTGGGAGTTCCTTGAGACGATCAGGCTGAAGAGGAATGCCATCAATTACAGAGGCCACCTCATGCAACATGACGACTGGAAGAGAATCAGGCTGCAGCTGGAGTTATACATCACGACCCTGATGAAAGAGATTGAGGTGCGATTAGCCAGGCATGAATGATGCCTTCCGCCTTTATTTATTTCTTCAATAAAACATAAATATGACATTAGAATACCCCCTTTACATGCGATATCTCAGCGATATGGTGAAGGGACCGGTTGGCAGGATGGCAACACTAGTTGTGGCTTTAGGGACCGCTGCCAGCTTATATTGTTGTGAAGCAGAAAAAACCCCAGAGACTCCGCCGCCTGATGCAGAACTTGCCCAGACTGTTGAACTTAGCGTGCCAGAGTATGACCAGCCTGTTGATGGGACAAGCTATGTTGGATCAGGCCAGAGTGCCGGTAAGATAACTGATGCAGAGTGGGCCGCAATCTGCAGGGACATGCGAAATAGAGCCCAACGCTAATGTGAGGAAGACAGAAGACTCTGGAGAGAAGACCCTACTGAGGCGATGCGAAGAGAGAGGTGCCGAGCGTCTGGCCTGGTGATTGACCGGAATGGCTATAAAATGCCCATGATGTGAGACATTCTTCACAATCTTTAAATATCTTCTTCCCTTACCCCCTCCCCATGACGGACCCGAAATACGGTTCTGACAGCTCTGGATACGATGCTGAAGCAGCCTGGCAGAAGGTTTACGGGGACAACATCTTCTCAGAATACATCCGTCGCCTCGAGCACCTAATCGTGAACCTGGACATGGTTGCAATAGAGAAGCTGTTCAAGGAGTGGGGTATGTTCTTCTCAGAGTCAGCGAGGCCCTTGGAGGAGAAGCTGGAGATGCTCTCTGCATGCTACCCTCTGTTCAGCAGGTTCAAGGAGGAGATACATAGCACGTTAGGGTCGCACCTCACCAATAGGGTCATGGCGCAAGCTGAGAAAGAGGGACATCCAAAAACAGGGCATATTGGATTGGTCCTGACCTATCTCGATCCCGGCGCCCTGGAAGGATACTTGCCTATGAAAACTTATAATGCTGGTGAAGTACCATCCTCATCCGCCAATGGCTCCATCACGATAGAAGAGGCTGAATGGACAAGATTCTTTCAGAAACCTGAAGAATAGCTTCAACCCCGCTGGAACCGAAAAGAACATTTATATAGGTCATACATAATAATGGGATTATAACTTTAATGAGGTGGATGATATGATGAAATATATGGTTGCGTTGGCTGTGCTCGGCCTGCTGCTGGCCGGCTGCGACACCGACATCGGCATGGGCCCTGAGCCGGATTACGGCTGCAAGGACAATGAGATATGGTGCATGTCTGCAGGGGGATGCAGGATGCCTGACTTGTGTGAGATCAACAGTTTTGATGATTGCGCAGCTGCAGGCAACCCTGTGGCTGAGATATATCCGGCGATCTGCAGGACGCCTGACGGCAGGTCCTTCACGCAGGCCATCGATGAGCCGCCCATGATCCTTGAGGCAGATGCCCGGTCATACTGTGATGACGAGAACGTCGGCCAGGTCTATGTCTCAGCAGAGTACATCAGGGTCACGAGCATACTGCTGGGAGGAGGCTCTACCTATTACAAGGCTGACGGCACGGAGATACACTGCCCTGTCGTGGGCCCTGACTCGATGACGCAGGAATGCAAGGACCTCCAGCTCATAGAGGACTGGCAGCCTGTCTGTGAGGGCTTGACTGAGCAGGACTGCCTGGCTGAGAACGGCCGTGCTGTGCTCGACAGCGAAGGGTGCCAGGAACATGAGGACCAGCTCGGCGAGATAATCGACCTGCCCGCTGACCACGTCTGCTGTGTTCCGAAATAACAAAAACTCGCCCTAAAGGGTGGGGTATTCATTATCCCAAAGAAAATCCCGCGAAAGGCGAGATTTTCAATAATTTTTCAATTTTTCTCTTTCTTTTCAGAAAAATTTATAAATAAAAGCTATATTAATATACATAAATATATAATCAACTTGGAAAAAAGGCGGTGATAGGATGAAAGCGATGAATAAGCCGTACAGGCCTTGGATGAGTTTTGTCCTTACTATCTTTGTCGGGATTGTCATAATCTCAATTTTCGGCGCACTCTCTAATGTCGGGGAGAAAAGCCTTTCTACAGCTGACGGACGCGACGCCCCGAAGCAGCCTGTCGATCCGGATGGAATTGCCACAGGATCTCCGGGCGCCTGCGACCTTAGCGTCCCGGGAGGACCGGACGGATGTGATGGTTCTTCTTGTTATGGAGTCATATTCGGAGAGGGTTATGCCGATGACGGGGTGTATAATCCCAAATGCTGCGGGGACATGACAGAAGGGAATGATTTTTTTAGTCCTGACCCTGATGAAAAGTATGTCAGTGATGAATGCGGTGTTGACAGCGGCCATAGGGGCTATGTGGAATTGATATGCAACAATGGCCTGGATTGGGCATGCTGCGACAATGATCAAGATTGTGTCTTCCGCCGCAAGTGTTATGGGGACCTCCCGCATGAGGTCATGGTCAAAGGGATTTCAGCGCTCGACATCGACGGCAACGGGAATATCGACGCCTTGTGCTCAGGCTCAGCTGGGGCATGGTATGATTGTGATACTGCTGCTGACATATGCAATTCCTGCTTCATAGCTGACGGTGAAGATTGGGGATGCGTCGGCGGCAACTGCTGGGTTGATGCGGGAACACATTACCAGAACGGAGATCCCCTAATGCCGTCATTCGGTGAATACAATGACGGGAAAGGTGGAGGGAATGAATGCTGCGGTGACGATAGGGGAGAGCATTTCATCAGGGAATACACAGAGAACGGCTTCGATAGCAATACAATCTTCCTTGCAAACTTCAACGATGGTACTGAAGCCCTGACACAAAGCGGATACGTGGATGCATACGATGATAGCGGCATCACCCTGAAGGAAGGCCTCGCCGGTTACGGCGCTGAATCTAAGGATGCTGGTGATACCCTGATATACCTGACACCCGAGGGCTTCGACCAAGATAAAGGCACAATAGAATTCTGGGTGAAGCCTTACTGGGAACCAGGTGAACCCAACGAGAACAAGGTGTTCTGGAACATGTATTCAGGCCCTTCTGACCAGCTGTCGATTTATTATAAGTATACTACCCATGAAATTTATGTTTTTGATTCAAAACAAAGCGGCTCTTCATATTTTCTGTCTGCTCCATTCCCTTCTTTAGGCAAGGATGAGCCTCTTTATATCGCATTTAGCTGGGAAAAGAGTACCAACAAGCAAATTTTATACGTTAATGGTGAAGAAAGATACACTCATGATGAAGGTGACGGCCGATTGTTTGCATCCATCGCCAACAGCTTCAACATCGGGTATCACGAGGCCAGCGGCCAGAGGGCTGAAGCGATAATCGATAATGTGAGGATCAGCAGATACGCAAGGAGCCCGGAGGAGATAGAGGCCTCATACTATGGCAATTACGGATTATGCTGTGACGACGATAATTATCGTGTGAACAATGGGCATTGTTATATCGATCCTGAAGTGCACCTTTTCGTGGGGACTGAGCCAAACCCGAGCGAAGAGACTGATTACCTTCAAGTCCAGGCTGGTGATACCGTATATTTCAGCGCATCCGCTTATGATTATGATATGGTTGGTTCATATATCGGCGCATGCGACTGTGACCTTGTCTGGTACGAACGCTCGCCTAACGGGGAGATCTGGGATTATAATGGCCAATCTAACCGGATGTTCAGTTTTGACACAGAAGGGGAAACCATAATCACCTTGAGGGTCACTGACCCTGACGGAAGAGTGACGGACAAAGATGTGAGGGTAAGGGTGGGAGAAGAGCCCCACAACGGCGGTTCGCCACTGATATTGAAAAAAATTGCTACGGTGAATCTGCAAGATCCCGGTCAAAATCAGGATGTCAATAGCTAGGCCAGGCCTAGCAATCCCTTCTTTTTTTTCCTCAACTCTGCTATCCGGTTCCTGCAATCTTCTTTGGCCTTCCGGCTCTGCTTCAGTTCCTCGTAGAGGTCCTTGTTGCGCTGTATCGCCTGCTGGTAGAATACGTTGGCCTCCCGGATCTCCTGCTTGACCTTAGAGAGCTCGTCCTTGTCGACCATCTTGACAGGATTCTCCTTGCGGTGCTCGTTCATCTTAGATATGTCCAGCTTCCCTTCCTTGAAAAGCTGCTTCTCCTCCTCTGTGAGTTTGATTACCATGACTAGGGCAACCAAACAACGCATTAATAAATTTTACGGAAGGCAACAACATCACCGGCAGCGCTCACGGCCGACTTTTCTCCTCAATTCTCTTATTGATTGTCGAAAAGATCGGCCTATCCGCCTAAGATTTCTTCGGGCTACAAGGAGAATTGGTGAGCCCTCAAAATCTTCGGCTCCTCAGCGCGCCAATGTTGTTGCCGTATAAGAAACAAGTCAATAAAAAAATATCAAATTCACTGACTCACGGAATGCCGGCCGTACTCTTGATAATCCAGCGCGATGCCCGCAGCGATGTTATAATCAGCTCCCCCAAGCAATACTGTCTTGTGCAATATCCCTTTTTTCTTCAGCTGCTCCTCGAGCGGAGGTATATACGGTACGGTGTTCATGAACACGAGCTGGTCAAGGTCCTCATGCTTCAAGAGATTCAAGTATGGCATCCTCAGGTGCGTGCACCAGAGCTCTGTCCTCGTAGTAAATCGTGTGCCATACTCTTTATTGAAGGCGTCGACCATTCCCATCCTCTTCACTGCTTCTTCGCAGGCCGTACCGCCGGTGTTTATCTTGTCGTCGAGGATTATGAATGTGATGACAGCATCCGGCTTTAGGCTTATGAACTCCTTGAGCCACCCGCTGATGTCACCCCCAGGCTCGCTGTACGTGACACCTTCATCTTTCCTCACCTTGAGCGAGAGCAATGGCGTCAAGCTGTGCCTCTGGGCGAATTGGACGACATTCTTGTGGGCTCCCTCATCGGGCGCGATGACAAAGCACCTGTCCGGACGGTAGAGGCCTTCCTGGTGCTGGCTGAGATAATGGTCGAACGGGAAGAGCTGGTCCTCATCCAGCTGTATGCCCATCTCCCTGAAATATTCGACCAGGTCGTATTTCCTGTCGTTGATCTTGGTCTTTCCCTGCGGGTTCAGGTTCATGAAATGCATATTTTTTCGGGCGCAATATCTTGTCGCTTCGTTGGGCGCATGTGGATGGAGCCAGATCAGGCCCTTGAGCTCATTGGCGGCGAACTCGTCGATCATCATCTTGAGCGCCGGCATCTCCCAGATGTTGTCCCTCTCCATCTTTTTCGTATGATTATGGGACCACTCATAGGATGATTTCCTCTGGGCAACGCAGATATAGGGTGCACCGCAGTCGTTGGCGAACCTCATCGTGCCCTTGAGCTTCTGCAGCAGCCTGTTCGGGTCATGCTCACTGGCTCCGAACCTCGGCCCTATTGAAGTATCGTCTTCCAGTGTCGGGGATAGGTTCTCATACATCCATTCGAGGCGCTCGCGCATCTGATCGTCGGATCCGCATTCCTCCCTCAATGCCTCTACATGCTTCAGCATGGTAGAGTCATATATCCGCGTGTCCTGCACGATGTATGTAGGCAGCCCCTTCAGGATCTTCTTTTTCTTTTCGTCCCCAGGTCTTGTCAGCCTCAGCTCGAGGTCAAGAAAGCTTTTTCTCTTCTCGGGATAGTCTTCCGGGCTGAACACAGAGAAGCCGAATGAGTCAGTGAGGTATCTGAGAACGTCCTCGCCGAAGGGCGTCGAAGTCTTGCCCCAGCTGATCAAAGCTATCCTCTTTTCGTCTGTTATCTTGTCACCTCAATGCGATAGCTCTTCCGGCTCCTCTTCGAGCAGGTTCCATTTTTGGTCTGCTAGCCTCATCTCGCCCAGCGCCTGCTTCACAGCTTCCCTGTAGGCTTCACGGTACAAGTGTGATGAGGTCCCGGGCACGAGACTGCTGTGGTCAGAGAACGTGACCAATGTGGCCAGGTCTGGATACTGCCCTTTGAAGCCCCATCTATCTTCCAGCACCGGGCTCCACCTGTGGACTGAAATACATATAGTGGGGTTCTCCTTGTGCTCGAACCGGTTCTGATCGCACAGATATTTGAAAGGGGATTCATTTTTGCTCAGCCTCTTGATTATCGTCGCCGGCTCCTGGTCTGATAACAGATGAAGTATGTATGTCATGGCCCCTCATAGCAGGGGAGAATTAGGTTGCTTTTATTATTTTCTACGGCTTTCGCGCGGAATCGTACTCAGGTTGTGGTGAAAATGATAAAAAAATGGTCACGACAGCTCCCCGATGACCTCGCCCAGCTTCTCGAAGCTCTCGCCGAAGCCGGTCCAGTCGTTCAGCTGCATCGCTTCTAAGATGTCGTCGTAGTGCTCTTGGGCCTGCTCTATCAGCTCCGCACTGGAGAAAGCCTCGCCGGTGTCTTCGTCGACTGACAGCTTTTTCCCGAACAATGCTTCCAGGGCGATGCCGAGGTTCTCTTCCATCACCACGCGCTCGCCGTCTGAAACAAGCACTCTCTTCAGCTCGGGCAGCTGCCCCTGTTCCGCCTGTATGTACAGCGGCTCGATGTACAGCAATGAGTCCTCTATTGGTATCACCAACAAGTTCCCGCGTGTTACTTGCGATCCTTGCTGCGACCATAATGTCAGCTGCTGTGATATCTCTGAGTCCTGGTCGAACCTGGCCTCGATCTGCAATGGCCCGTAGACCATCTTGTCTTTGGGGAACCTGTACACGAGCAGCTTGCCGTAGTTATCGCCGTCTGACCTGGCAGCCATCCAGGCGTTCATGTTGTCCTTCTTTATGGGCGTGAAGGTGGTCATGAGCACGAACTCCTCCATGTCCTCGCCGGGCAGCTTGATGATCACGTAATACGGCTCAACTGGCACTTGCTGGCCAGTGCCGTATATCTCGTAAGGTATCTGCCACGCGTCCTCCTTGTTGTAGAACACTGTTGGGTCGTCCATGTGGTAGGTGTTGTATATCGCGCTCTGCACCTTGAAGAGGTCCTCGGGGTAGCGGATGTGGTCCCTGTATTCCTCAGGCATGCCTGACTTGAACTGCATGGGGAATATCTTGCCGTAGGTGACTATCAGCGGATCATCGGTGTCTACCACGTAATAGTCCACTGTGCCGTCATAGGCATCGACAACGATCTTGACTGAGTTCCTCATGTAGTTCAGCCTGCCGAATTTCTCTGAGTAAGGGAAGTAGTCGGTGGTGGTATATGCGTCCTGTATCCAGACGAGCCTGCCGTTCTTGATGACTAGGTAAGGGTCATTGTCGAGCAGGAAGAAAGGTGTCAGCTTTGATATCCTGTTCCTTATCGACCTGCTGAACATGATCTTGCTCTCAGGGGTCATGTCGGTTGACAGCAGTATCTTTATGTCGCCGAAGCGCAGCGCCATGAATAGCTTCTTCACGAAGCTGTCGAGCACTACGCCTCCCTTGCCGTCGTATTGTATGTACTCGTTGGTGTTGCCCTTGGGGTAGTCGAACTCCTTGGTATCGGTGTTCACGAGCACGAAGTCGTTCTCGTTCTCGCCGTAGTATACCTGGGGCCTGTCTATCTTGAGGCTCGCTTCTTCCACGTTGTATATGGGTGGGATGTCCTTGATGAAGTAGTCCGGCAGCCCTTCTTTGGTGACCTTGTTCACTGGGCTCATGACCAGGCCGTAGCCGTGGGTGTATACCATGTGCAGGTTCACCCATGTCTTGGCGTTCTCAGCTATCTGTCTCTGGTTCATCTCTCTTGGAGCGAGCATGACCTCTGTGTACTTGCCGTCGATGGTGTACCTGTCTATGTCTATGCCTGATAGGTCGTAGTACAATCTTATCTCCTGGGTCTGCTTGTAGGTCTGTGTGAGGGGCCTCCAGTCCAGTATCCTGACGTTGTCTATGGTCTTCGATGCGCCCTCCAGGACCTCTGGGGAGATCTGCATCTCCACCGGGAAGTCGGTCTCCTCCACTGAATCCAGGCCGTATGCGATCCTCGTGAACTTGATGTTGTTCTCGATGTAGGGCTTCTCGAGGTTGATCTCGTTGGGTGACACTTTCAGGGACTGTATCAGTCCCGTGGCCACGTTGGGGCCGATGAAGAAGATGATGAAGTAGATGATTATCGCGTACATGAGTATGTGCCTCTTCAGCAGGCGCTTGTGCTTGGTTATGTAGAATATCCAGATGTAGAACAGCACTGCGATGGCTATTGCCAGTATCATCAGGAACTTGATGACCGGCAGGTATACCATTACGTCGGTGTATCCTGCTCCGACGACAATCCCTTGCTTGGAGTACATTATGGAGAACTTGGCGAGGTAGTGGTTTATCGACAGCAGGATGAAGAAGAATGACCCGAGCACGCCGAGATGGATTATGCCCTTGCGCTTCAGACCAGAGAAGACAGACTTGAACAACACCTTCGGGCCTTGGGGCGTGACGACCTGCGGCTGCTTGAACAGGTTGATTAGCATTGACTGCATGTAGTCCATCATCACGAGGATCAAGGTTATGAGCACGGTGGCCATGGCAAACTTCCATATCATCAGGTAATACGGCAGGCTGAAGGTGTAGAAGGCCACGTCTTTCATGAATATGGGGTCCTGCAGCCCGAATCCTACCTGCTTGAAATATTGCAGGACGGTGAACCATCTGGCTGATGTGGACAGACCGATTATGAGGGAAAGGAACAATGCGAGGAGCAGCTTGAATCTGAACTTCAGCTTGGACCCGGATATCCTCAGGTTTATCAGCGCGAACACCAGGAATATGGCCGCTGAGATGAAGAACAGCGCCAGTTTGGCCTTGAGGCTGATGAGGAATATCTCCTCGAAGCCTAAGGCTTTGAACCACCAGAAGTCTGTCACGAGACGTGCTATGTTGCTGAAGGTCACTACTGCTACGACGACCAGGGCTATGAAGATTCCGACGAAGATGTTCTTTTTTGCCATTCTCGGGGTTACTGCTCAGGACATTATAAAGCTTCCGGCTATATCGCTTCCAGCAATGCCTCCTCAAGGCACTCCAGCTTCTGCTGCGGGCCCTTGCCCTGCAGCAGCATCATGTCTGCCCCTGCCTCACAATAGTCCAGGGGCGTATGGCCGGCCTTGAGCGTCTTTGGGAGCACGGCTATGACATAGCTCTTCTCGTTGACAGAACCTTCTTTTCTTATGATTTCTCTCATCAGCTGCAGGGCGGCGTCTTCCATGCCTTCGGTGTCGAGTATGATCGCATCATAGGAGTTCGTACGCAGCATGTCCTGCGATCCTGCCGAATAATCCATGTAGCTGGGATTATGCTCGCTGTATATCCTAATATGCTCTATCGTGGGCCGGGCCTTGAACTTGCTGCCGGACACGTATGCAACCTCACACCGAGCCTTCACCATGCTTTCACCCCTTTTCCTGTTTTATGCAATATTCAGTAGAATTACTGCGGGAGACCTCACTGGAGACTCTACTTATAGTTCTAGGTGAATGGATTATATAAAGCTTTCCCGATAGTAGTATAAGACAAAAATAACGCATAATTTATATAGTAGTTATGTTTTATTTATGTCATGATAAACTTGCAAACTCGAGAACTGGTTCTTAAATGGAATCGTGAAGGAAAAAAACAACAACAAATCGCCTCGCTGGTTGGGT
>JAHIVG010000107.1 GCA_018816705.1 Nanobdellota archaeon | reverse complement strand
TTGCCGAACATGTACTCCTTTGAATGGACTTTCTCGAATAATCTAGCCTTCTGCAGAGGATCCAGCTGGGCCTTCTCAATGGCCCTCTTCAGCATCGGTATCAGATGGAGGTCGAGGTCGCCGGCCTTGAAGGAAGGATGTGCCTTCACCCTCTTGAGCCACTCGTTCAGGGCCTCAAGGTTCTTCTTCTTTTCCTCAACCTGCTCTTCGACCTCATCCCTCACGTCCTGAAGGTGCTCTGCCTCTGGCTTAAACCTTCCAAGGGCATCCTCTATCTCGTCGATAAGGGTTTTCTCTGCATCTGCCTCTTCCTGCCTCTTTCTAACATCACCCTCGGTCAAGGAGCCGTCCTTGTCATTATCCAAATCCTTCTGGGGCTCCTCGCTTTCCCTCTTGAGCAGCTCTGCCAGCCTCCTTACAAGCTCCGCTAGTCTTGACAGGCCCTGGTTGACCCTGCCTACCTCGTTGTTATGCTCGGCCTGTCTGCCAGGCACCCGGATTCTCTTGCGCAGCGAGTCAAGATCCCCTCCTGTCTTTGAGATCAACCGCATGAGCTTGTCAGCGTTGCGCCTCATCCGGTCAGTCAGGCTCTTCCACCGTTTCTTAAGCCAGTCTCTCGCGTTTCCAAGCAATCTCCTCAGGTCATGCTTGGGCAGCTTGGCCCTCTCCTCAAGCCTCTTCCTCAGCTCAGCGAGCCTGTTACGTTTCTTCTCATTGTCCTTCTTCAGCTTCTTGATGAGGCCAGCCTCATCATCCGTGTCCTCGACGATGTCCTGGTCCTTCTTCTTCCAGCGGCGCCAGCCTCCGATGCCTAGCAGTAATATGAGCGGCAGGACCAAGAATAGCCAGTTGCGACGGCTCGGCGGCTTCTTCTCGTCAGCAGGACCAGATTGCCCTTCTCCTGAAGGTGCTCCTGATGGCCCGTCAGGTGTATCACTGCTTCTCGTCATCCAGCCCCATGCACGGCTTAACCAAGGTTTATCTTCAGGTTCCGGCTCTGTGGTCGGGAGCTCTGTGAACGGTACAGGCGGCGCTGCAGGTATCCCTGGCGGGAGCACCCTCGGCTCCTTCTGGGGCCAGGGCGCGGCCTTCCTGTCCAAGCTGGGCCTGAAGTCCTTCTCCTCGGTCGCGGGCTTGAAGGCCTTCTGAAAAGTGGAGCCGAAGCCGCAGCTCTCGCCCTGCTCGCACACAAGCCATGAGCCGGCATGGAATAGGATATAAGTCGTCAATAACGCTAGTAGGAGGGCCCATATCCACTTCATGCCGAATTGCTTGTAGATGAAGAAGATCATGGCAGCAGCCACGAAGAAGATGAGGTTCTTGGCGAACGGGAAGAGCATGGCGATGGAGACGTTGGTTGCGGTGACCAAAGATAACGAGAGCATCAGACCGATCACTATGGAAAGGCCACGAGTCGCGTTCTTC
Source organism: Nanobdellota archaeon (assembly GCA_018816705.1). GTDB lineage: Archaea > Nanobdellota > Nanobdellia > Woesearchaeales > JAHIVG01 > JAHIVG01. The sequence continues at coordinate 5,829 of JAHIVG010000107.1, read as the reverse complement.
GGCGCGCCCTGCGCGAATGCCCTGCTGAGCCCGATATGGGTTACCGCAGTGAAGAGCACGAAGAAGATCACGAAATCGACAACAGCCCTGCCTGTGTGCCCGCGGGCAAAATTGCCGTCCTCGTCATGCTCATACCAGGAGAAGAAGGTGTCGAAGACGGAAGCGGTGCTGTCCCTGAGGGCCTCCTGGGCGAACACGACGGGAATCAGGACTAGGAGAACCATGCATAATCCGGCGATAAAGGGTTTTTTCATTTGATCTCCATCTCGCTTTCTATGATATAGAGGAAAAGCTCTTGCTTGTTATGCAGGCCCTCTCTTTCGAGGTCATCCAACTCTGTCTTTAATTTTGCTGGTTTGAATTTCCTGAAAGTCTTGCACATACGAGGCAGGTCATTGTATTTTTTTGGTAAGTTATCATGAATTGTTTCTTGAATATCAAATAGCTGTCTTGTTTTGTCCAACAACTTCCAAAGCTGCTGTTCCAGGATCCATTTTCTGCCAGAGCGTGCCACAACTACATCCGCATATATATCATAATTATTATACCTGAACAGGACGCGCAGCTTGAACTCATCCCTAGTCTTTATGACATCCTCTATCCTAAAGTGTGTACCATCATAGACTATTGACTTTGGAGACTTTGTCTTTTCCCCAAGCAGATATTCTTTTATTTGGTCAAATTCTTTTCTCTTATTGTTTTTCTTAACAGATATGTAAATCCTATTAATCTCGTATAACACCTGCTGGACAGTCAGCTCCCGCATGCCCACTTCCTGCTCGAGGAACTTCTGCACGTGCCTGGGGTCTGTCTTACCGAGGTTGCCGATTGTTATCTTGCCTGTATTCATGTCGAATTTCTTGATCGGCCACGCGTGAGATCTGTGAACAACATTTATTCTCTTCTTTCTGATTATGAGCCTCTTGAACTCTTTCAGCCTGTCAAATTCCAGATTTTCTACGTTCAATTCCTCGCTGCGGAAGTAGAAGTTGGCAAAGAATTCGAGATCCTGAGCCTTTATGTATCCGTCCTTCAGGTCCAGCCCTATCTTGATCAAGTACTGTATAATCTGGTCTTGGCTCGGGTCGCCTATGGGCAAGGTCATCCCGTCTTCTGTCACAGCTTCTGGCTTATCGTCCTCAACTTTCACTTTTTTTATCCTTAACTTGTGCCCTTCGCCGTCAGCTATCTGCTCGAACTTGATCTTGAGCTCCGGGTTCTCCCTGAGTGTTTGTATTATATCCCTGATTTCCTCAGGGGTGTGGTCAGCCTTATGCGAGAAGATAACGCCTTTGCTATATGCCTTATTCTTCTCCTGAAGCTTCTCAGAGAGCTGAGTCATATTAACCGGCTCATGGCCTTCGAAGACCACCTGATCACCTTGCTCACCGGTCCCGATAATCACTTTCTCGATCCTAAACTTCACTCTTTCAGCCATACTTCAACTCCTTTCAGCCTTTTAGTCAGATAACCCGGCCATCTCCTGTAGATGCGGAACATCTCTTCCAGGACCTTGTCGTCGATCGTGCCCGTCTTGAGCTGCTTGAGAATCTCTCCCATGAGCCGGAAGTGCTGCTCGCCCTCTTCATCAGTATCCCACTTTGTCCAGACATAAAGATGTCTTTCCTTGGTCATTGCGCCCTTGAGGTCATCTTTCATCCTGGCCTTGCATGATTCAGTGCCGAGCTTCAGAGTTATGTTACGCTTGATCTTGTCGAACTCCTTCCTCTCCTCTTCCTTCTCCTGGGCAATCCCGATGAGCTTCCTCAGCTCTGCATATGCCAGTCCTTCCCCCTTGGCCTTCTCCATGAGCTTCTTGAACTCGTTTTCCTTCTTCTGCTCTTCAGGAGTCGTAGTCTTTGCCGGCTCCACATATGCCATCGCCTGGTCGAAAGTCATGTCCTCTGTGTTGGCGAACTTCGCAAGCCTGTCTGTGAAGAGCTTGATGTCCCTGCCGACCTCTTTCATGTCCTTGCCAGATTCCAGCTCGGAGACCCACCTGCTGAGGTACTCAGTGATTATCCTCTGCCGTATCTCCGCCGTTAGGCGGCCGACATTATACTGGTTCATCAGTTCCTTGTCTTTCGCCATTTGTCTCAGTGTTTCCTGCCATTTCGCTTATTGTCCCGGGGACCACAAGATTCTGAATCTTATCACCAGTTTGCGTAACGTCCTTGGCGACCCCACTCACTCCAGGTCCAGGCTCTTTAGTTCTGCGGTCTTTCCTCTTCCTGTTGGTGAGGTATTCCAAGAGGTCGCTTAAGTTCCTGATATGATCGGCTGCCTCCTCGCGCTGCCCGTGCTCCAGGCTGGTCATCACATCGTTGAGCTTGCTGATTATCAACTTCTCAAGTCGAGGAAGGCGCTCCTCTCGCTCTCTCCTGCGCCTTCTCCTTATCCCCCTGCCGGCGAAGAACAGCAGGACGATAGCCAGCCCTATGCCTCCGCCCCAGCCACCCTTCTTCCAGGTGGGGGTGTACCAGTGGTCCTGCCCAGCCTCTGGCTTTTCCTGTGTCGCCGCTTTCTGCCTCGCCAGCTCTTCTTCCCAGGCTGCTAGGCGCTTGTCATACTCAGCCCTGGACTCGCCGGACTGGATAGGCGGAGCCTCTTCCTTCTTCTCCCCTATCCCTTTCAGCCTGTCAGTAAGGCCTGAAAACGGCATCCCTCCGCCGGTGCCGAAGCTGTAGAGGAAGTATACGGCGACTGCTATGAGTACTGCCAATATGAAGGCGAGCCATTTCCTCTTCTCCAGGCCGGGAATCTTGGCCAGGAGGAAGTAGAGCAATATGAAAAGGATGAAGAACAGGATGTTCTTTGCGAACGGGAACAACGCTCCCAGACCGAAATTGGTGAAGGTCACCAGGCTCAAGGCCAGTGCTAATGCGACAGCTATGGCGAGACCTTTCACGGCGCCGGAGCCCTTCTCGCCAAGGGCCTTTCCCAATCCCAAGAAGGTTATGGCCAGGAATATTGCGAAGAACACGATGAAGTCGACGACCTTGCGGTAGAGCTGGAAGTTGTCATCGAGACTGCCATCCGCGTCCCTGGAGTACATATTGAAGAAACCCTCGAACATGCCACCGGCCGCACTGCCCACGTCGTCGATGAATGCCGCAGAGGCTAGCGGGCTAGCTAGGGTAAGGCAGAGGGCTATGATTAACCACTCAAACGCCTTTCTCTTCGGTCTTATCCGGCCAGGGGTATGACTCTTTTTCATCTGTTGTTACAGCTCCTAATGGGTCTTTACTATGTGTATGACAGAACATGCCAGGTCCATAATCTAAGTATTCTCCGAGCGCAGCATTCTCTTTCAGGATGTTCCTTGCATCCTTATAATAATTGCTTGTGGATTGGATCACACGCTCGATGATGTACTTTGCAATGCCCCTCGTGGAGATGGTCTCCTTGTCTGCCCTGTCTTTTGCGATGAAAGTGCAGGTGTCATAATAGTTCGGCCTGCCTACATACATGAACGGCATCTTCTTGTTTATTACCCTCCAGTCGAAAGATGGGTTAAGATGTGATGAGGTGGCAGGCGAATTCTTGTCAAGTATACGGTAATCATGGTTCTTTTCCCTTACGAGTTGACCCTCTTCGTCGACCCAGGCGGGATTCATGATCCTTCCATTTTCGGATTTCAGACCGATATTTATCCCGTTCATGAGCCGGGAATATTCATAGGCCGTAACAGGTTTGTTATGCCATCTTCCATCCCTGTAATCATCACGGTGATTGTCCATCTCGAAATCTAGCCAGTTCGCGACTTCCAATATTGTAGGGAATCCATGCAATCCTTCATTCACCCAATTCTCTTGGAGGCCTTCGACGGTTACATTTTCATAGCCTCCGGTCACCTTCCTTGTGGGAGAAGTATCTCCTGGGTAGAATTCGCTTTTCCAGGGTTCGATGTCTTTCAGCACGTGATAGCCATGCCCCAGGTCGTTCTTGGCCATCTTCCCGTCGCCATCCCTTCTCCATCCGAAGTCACTGCTCCTTGACAGCTCGAGCGGCATGCCGTTCTCATCAAGACCTCCCCTTACCCCGACATTCTTGTTCGGATCGTTAGCGGGGAACTCATCCTTGTTCAAGACGTTCGGGTCATCCTCTGAAATCGGCACCTCGCCCCGATCCAGCTTGCACGGTATCTTGGGCGTGACAAGGACGAACTGGGGGTGGCCTGTATCCTTGTGTATGCCCACATAGAGGTATCTCTTCGGTATCGTGAAAATGTACCTGTGGTAAAAATAATATTCCGGGGATCCGAACTGCCACTTCTCCTTGAAGCCCTTGATGGTATCAAGCATTTTCTTGTGAGCTTCATGGGCATCCCTTGCCGTGCTCCTCAAGAAATCATCCTCAAATTTTTGTATGCCTTGCAGGGCGGGATCGACAGCGTTGGTGATTATATTCCTCAGGTTGGCTTTTAGGGTTTCACCGCCCTTGGGTTTGTAATGATTGAGTATCATTTCAATACGTTTCAACTCTTTCTCGAATATTGCAAGAACATTCGACGTGTTGTCTTTGCCGAAGTAGGTAAAGCATTCTGTCCTCCCGTCCTTGTGCTTGATGGCAGAGACATGCGGCTGTGGGATCCCGAACTCAAGAACCATGACTAGGTTACTTTCATCACCTTGTCTATGCTGTTTAACGACATATTCCCTGTCTTTCCTGTATATGTAACCGATTGGCCATTTGACCAGGTAGACATTGGAATCATAGAACCAATCAGAGCTGGTATTGTAAATGTCAAGGAGCCCGGGAAGCTCATTGGCGGGTGTGGTTTGTAAGATTTCATCAAATTTTTTATTGAGTATGTTCCCATCATAATCAAATTTTTTACAGAGAGGGATGAACTTGCGGATTTTGCTCTCCATTTCGGTCTTTCCAATGACATCATCAGGAATCGGGCTGATGACCACCCCTTCCTTGGATATCTCCTCTTCAATCACTGCTTCCTCCCAATCATAATATATGCCTAAGTTGTGATGGCAGGGTATCCGCTCCGGGTGATCCTGGGCTCTGTCAGGAATCTTCTCAAGCTGTTCATTGAAGTCATCTGCAGCCCGATAGTGCTTCTCAATCTTCAAGATATGGCCAAACCTAATCCTGTTCTCGGTGAAAAGCTTCTCACGAAAGTCGACGGTGAGGGGATGCTCTCTCTTTTGCGGTGTGTACAGCTTCAGGTTTCCGACCGGGATATTAAGATTGTATGCGGCGCCTTGAAGGCGTTTCTTGAACCAATTATAGACAACAGTCTTCCTCGGCCTCGCGAATTTCTGGAAGCCAGACTCCTGGCCTTCTGGCGTTCCTTTTTCTTCAGCCATGCACAACACCTCTCGCAAGCATCAATTCTTGAAGATTCACATGAACAAGGTCGTTCGGTGATATCAGGAAGCGTTCCTTCAGGTATCTGTTGAAAGCGGCTATCAGGCTATTCCATCTTTTCATGGTGCTCTTCATCCTCCTCTGATTCATTATGCGATCAGTGTATCGAGCGGTATCAGGAGTGGTCAATGCTCCTGTCGCTTCATTCCTAATCAGCCATGAATTGACCGTCTGTCCCATGAATCCAGCCGTATCCATCGATGATTGGAAGTTATTCGGATTCCTCAGGGCATTGGCAAGCGAAACCTTCGCAAAGGGGAGGACCTTTGCGGCATGTTCGTCGTGCTCGTCGGCGCTATGCATCATCCTGTCCTTCCAATCCAGGAGCTGGTCGAATTCACGGGTGCTTTTCACAAGCTTCTCCATCGGGGCGAGATTGACTGTGAGCCTGTAGGCAAGGTCTGCCTTCGTGTACTTGATTTCCTCATCTGCAGCAGCGATCAT
>JAHIVG010000106.1 GCA_018816705.1 Nanobdellota archaeon | reverse complement strand
TAAAAGGATTTGCGAAGAAGGCAACAAGATGCCTTCTTGCCGTGCTTGCGTTGCAAGCACTTGCCATTTACAACATCAGAACTTGGGGTTATCCAAGCGTCAGAATTGGGGATTTAAGAGCATGAAATACTGCCCACCCTAGCTGGTATGAAACATTAAAGGACCATCTGCCTGAAGGGTATGCGATCCCTCACATGACAGAGCATAGAGAGTGATTCAGAATTCTCCAAGCTTCATCTGCGATGCCCGTTTCCAGCTCTGCCAGGACTTCCTGAAGATGTCCGGGTGCTTCCTGCCGTAGTCTTTCAAGAACTTCTGGGTGATCGGGTCTGCGGGATAACCAGAGCCTATCGGGAGCTTCAGCTTACGCTCTATGGCAGCTATCTCATTGTCCCTTGTCACTTTGGCGATTATCGACGCTGCTGAGACAACAGGATAGTTCACATCTGCTTTGTTCTCAGTAACAAGGTCTATGTCAAGCCCTCCTAGCTCCATCACCATTCTAGCCTCATATGCCTTGGTGTTGGGACTAGGACAGTCGATCCATGCCTTATCAGGCTTCAGCTCCTTCAGGATGAGAGCGGTTGTCTTGGCCTCGAGCCAGTTAAGGTTGGTACCCTTGCTGAGGACTGCCTGATCGACTTCAGCAGGAGAGAGCTGTATGACTTTCCATTGTGTGAGCTCGCGTATCTTGCGGGAGAGGGTCTTCCTCTTCCTGGGCGAGAGCAATTTAGAATCTTTCACCCCGAGCTGGACCAGCTTGTAATGGTCGCTCTCCTCTATGGCGACTCCGCACATGACCATCGGGCCTATTACCGGACCCCGGCCTGCCTCGTCTATTCCGCAGATTATCATGATTCAAGGGACAGCCCTGAGATTAATAAAGGTTTCTCTCAGACGCAAGCACCCTCATCGCATTCGGTGCCGAAAGGGCAGCTGTGCGGTATGTCGAAGACCATATCACCGCCACAGAAATATTCTACCACGCTCCTGACGTCAAGGCAGCTGTCTGTGTAGGAGTACTCTTCACCGAGATATATCCCTGATGCGACGCCTTTCAGGCCGGCCTCGATACCGTCATCAGATTCACCGCAGGAATTGGTCCAGCAGGAGGAAGTGTATAAGGAGCAGTCGTCTCCGCACGCCAGCTCACCGCCGTCAAAGCCCTGCAAGGCGCAGTCCTGGTCTCCGAGATCCTCAAGGTCGCAATCCTCATCTTCTTCGACAACACCGTTGCCGCAGATGCTCTTGGGCAGATAGGCGACAGCAACACCACCCCTCTTTGAAGTGGTGTCGCTAGTGCTTATGCTCGTCAGATGGAACTTGTCCCCGTCCCAGAACAGGGTGTCGATGTGGTTGATGAAAGTGTTTGCCACGAGCATCATCTCGTCAGTATTTGGATTGGCAGCCATCTCCATCCATCTGGGAATGTTCTGCAGTTGAGGACCCCCATATTCTTCAGAGAGCTTCCCGTCGCTGAGGATGCGGTATTTCGGGACGTTCGTGCTGTCTGAGTAGACCAGCACAGCATCACCGGATGCCTCATAGGCTCCGGCCATGCTCATGAAGGTGTATGCCGACGAGCTGGTTGCGACCTCTCCGAGGTCTTCCCAGGCCTGGCCGTCCCATAGCAACACATGGGTGTCCTTTCCGTGGTCCAGCACAAGCAAGATCATTCCATCGCTCTTCGGATCGGGTATGAGGCTGAACATCCTGCCGTATTCTTTGAGGTCAGGACCTGGCATGACCTCTCCCACAACTCCGTCTTCGACGATAGCATAATAGACATTCTTGCTCTTCTTGTCGGTGAAGGCGATGAGTCCCCGGCCTGATAGGCTCTCATATGCAATATCAAACGGCTGCCCGACATTATAAGAATTTGATGTCAGCTCTGTCACATCTCCCCATTTGTCTCCGTCCCAGACCTGGACATTCAGGTCAGAGACGATGTCGTTGGTCACGAGCATCATCTCATCCCTTACCGGGTTTGATGCCATGCCGATCGTGTAGATAAACCCGTTCACCGAGTTGGCCCTGAGCTGTTCAGACCACTTGCCGTCGTAGATGTTGTATCGCGGAATCATGTCCTCTGAAGAGAGGCCGCTGAGGTCTGTGTAGACGACCATAGCATCCCCGGACCTGGACTCATAAGCTGCATCAAATGCGTGGTAAGAATTCTTTGAGGCTGAGGTCAGTTCGACCCTGTCGAGCCATGTCTCACCGTCCCAGAGCTGGGCATTCACGTCGTGGGACTCGTCAAGAGTGGCCATCAGGAGATTGCCCCCTGGGCCTGGTGCGAGCTCTATCCAGTCCGGCTGGCCGCCGATATTGGAGGCAGTCTCTTCGATCCCTATGATGCCCTTGTTGAACAGACGGTAGCTAGGAGATTCATCTTCCTCGCCATATGCTATGATGCCCTCGAAGACTGAGAGGGATACGCCCTGTTCAGGCGGGGGCTGGGATATCACTTTGCCGGTGATGCTGCAGCCTGATATGAACATGACAAGTACGAACAGTGAGAGAATATGCTTTTTCATTTGGGGTCTCCTCCTTTTGATATCCTCATTAAGATACCCTAGATAATATAAAACTTACCGTTATGAGCTAATGTATCCCTGCAGTCAAGAGTAATATTAGAACAATTCCGATAAAGAGCCCTATGCAGGTTTCCATTTTCATATTAAATACACCATTAGTATACGAATACATATATTCGTACTGTTTTATGTATATAGGTAGTATATAAATCTTTCGGTTTTTAAATGCTACAGCGGGAAATTATTAATAGACCCTACACTTATTACATAATATGCACGAAGCCAAGTATTACCGGCTGCTGAAGGACAAGGTAGAGTGCAGGCTCTGTCCGCACCAGTGCAAGATAAGCGAGGGAAAAGCAGGCATCTGCCGGGTCAGGAGGAACATGAAGGGCGAACTGTATTCAATGGTCTACGGCAAGTCTGTTGCAGCCAACGCAGACCCTATCGAGAAGAAGCCCCTGTTCCACTTCAAGCCGGGCTCCAGGTCCTTCAGCTTCGGCACGGTCGGCTGCAATCTAAGATGCGAGCACTGCCAGAACGCCGACACATCACAGGCCAAGCCGGAAGATTACCCAGGCCAGGAGCTGTTGCCTGACCGGATCGTCGACCTTGCCATCGAATTCGGCTGCGAGAGCATCTCCGCCACCTACAATGAGCCGACAGTGTTCTTTGAATACATGCTCGACACCTTCAAGCTGGCCAAGGAACGCGGCCTCAAGACAGTCATGGTAACTAACGGCTTCATGAACCCCAGGCCGGCAGAGGAGCTCCAGCCATATCTTGATGCATTGAACATCGACCTGAAATCTTTCGATGACAGGTTCTATAGGGAGATCTCTGGAGCGAAGCTCCAGCCGGTCCTCGACTCGATCAAGTTCTGGCACAGGAAGGCCTGGCTTGAGGTAACGAACCTGATAATCCCAACGCTCAACGACGACCTAGGGGAAATAAGGAAGATGTGCGTTTGGATAGTCAAGAATCTTGACAGGGAGGTGCCGCTGCATTTCTCCGCGTTCCACCCCTGCTACAGGATGATGGACAAGCCGAGCACAACGCCAGAGGTCCTGTTCCAGGCATACGATATCGCCAAAGAAGCTGGCCTGAAGCATGTCTACACCGGCAACATCATCGCCGGTGACAGAGAGGACACATACTGCCCGCAATGCAAAGAAAAAGTGATCGACAGGCAGCGTTACCTCGTGGGCGAGACAGACATCGTACACGGCAAGTGCCGGCACTGCGGGGCGAAGGTAGCAGGTGTGTGGGATTAGTCACTTGCAGGTCATGGTTTTAACATGTTTCTCGTCGACGATTTGGGAAAAATATTAATACCTCAAAATGTTCCCCTGACAAGATGAGCGATGTCTCTGTACTTCTAGATCCGCGCGGTAAGACCTTTGATGCGAACGCTATCTTCGAGACCATCCGGAACCAGGAGCTGGACCACCTCCAGACATCACACGTAATTCCAGGACTCCTTGACGACATCGCCTACTTCGAGACCAAGGACCCGTCGATAATCGCAGCCAAGGGCGCGTTCAAGGGCTGCGGAGGCATAGAATGCATCGTCATTGGCCAGGAGAAGAGGCACAAGGAATATGAGCCTGGAGGACCGACCGGCATCATCGGCTATGAAGGTTACATCGAAATCAGGGACATATGCATGGAGGCTGTTAAGAGGCCTGACAATAAGATGCCTATCATAACACTGATCAACTGCCTGGGTGGCAATCCTGATATGGTAAACGAGGAGCACAATATCTCACGAGAGATATCAGACACCCAATCCTTCTTCCAGCAGATAGAGACCTATGTATGCAGCGTCGTCCTCGATGAGGGCGGCTCAGGCGGAGCTTTGGGGATAAAAGGATACGACACAGTCCTCATGAAGGAGAACAGCATCTTCTCAGTCATCACACCTGAGAGCTGCAAGAGGATACTCTTCGAGAAGAAGATGAATGAGGAGCTTGGCAAGCTCAAGGCCGAGATGGGCAAGGAAGAATATGAGCAGGCCGAGGCTCAACTCGCTGAAAAATACATGAGGCAGTCCATGAAGATATTATGGCCAACACCTGATAACCTGCTGAACTTCGGCATGATCGACGGCATAATCCCCGAGCCCCCAGGAGGGGCGCATTCAGATCATCAGGCTGCGATCGAACTCATAAGACGGGCCATCGAGGAACAGATGCGTGAATACGTCAACCTCAACGAGCAGAAGGACAAGAAGACCGGTGAAGTCAGCTACAACCCGAGGCTAAGGTCATCGAAAATCATGGGCTGGCCTATGGTGGGAGGAGGCGTCAGGGACAAGAGGATGGAAAGGATAAGGAAGTACGGGCATATCGAACTGAGAGACTTGGATCCAAGGCAGCTATGGAAGACGGCGAGGCGTGACAAGAGGGAATTCGGGGCATATATCCCGCCGGAGGTGCCCCTGTTCGAGCTGAAATCAGAGGATGTCCACATAGCCAACGTGCAGGCCCATGTATTGCAACAGCTCGGCATCGAGCCCGGGACCCCGGTCTACGTATGTACAAATACCTGGGAGGAGAACCAGAAGGTCGGGGGCTGCGGGAAGATAATCACGGTGAAGGATTATGAGGCTAACCACGATGCGTGCACGGACTGCGGCAAGGGCGCAATCCTTGACGTGGAAAGGCGCATCGGCATGCTCTGCGATGAAGGCTCATTCGACGAGCTAAATCGGGATCTCAACATCGGGAAAATAATCGGTTACAAGTTTAAGACAAAGGCCTATGAGCAGATGCTCGAGCGCGCAAGAAAGAAGACCAAGAACAAGGAGGCACTGGTAACAGGTGTCGGTGTCATGGACGGCTTCGACGCTGTGCTTGCCATATACGACCCGTTCTTCATCGGCGGATCGTTCGGCGCCGTGGTCGGCGAGAAATACTGGCTGGCCGCTGAATATGCCATCGACAAGAACCTGCCTTTCATATGCATCTGCACCTCAGGCGGGGCAAGGATGTATGAAGGCACCTTGGCACTTGCGCAGATGCCAAAGATGATCTGTGCAGCTGACAAGATGATGGACGAGGGCAACCTTGTTGTCAACTGGGGCGTCAGTTATGTAACAGGAGGCCTGAACGCCGGCCCTTTCTGGCGCGGCCACAAGATCGGGGGGGAGAAGGGCACGCACGTCCAGTTCGCAGGGCCGAGAGTGGTCAAGGGCGCAGGCTACAATGTGGACCCGAAAATCGTCACAATGGACCACCTGTATGAGCTGGGCATGGTGAATGCTGTCACGAATAGGAAAGATACGAAAGGCCAGCTCGTGGAATACATCGGCTTGTGGGCCTCCGGGCAGAAGAATTATAGGGAAAGGACCACGCAGAGACTGGGCATACCTTGATTTTCTGAGAAAAAAAAGCGGGTTCATCTAAAAAATTAGAAGGATTTTTCATATAAAGTTCTCTTAAACTTCTTCTATTGATTGTCTTGTAATCGGCCCGGTCTTCCTGAATATCGGAGAGCTTCCATCGTAGATGCATGAATTGCCCGAGCAATATGAATTTGGCGGGCAGCCACATACTTGACAGTTGTTTGTTAATTGCAAACCAAAGTCTGGATTAAGTTGACAGTATTTTGGTTTAGTGTTAGAACACTGATTTACATATGTTCCATCATTACAATCCCATGTAACTGCTTTATGAGCATTTATTCTTCCTGTACCAAGTAAATAATCTGGAGTTGGCATTCCATTTTCTCCCCAAAAATCTACTGAATTTTTAATCAAACCATATATTTGTTCTATTGTTAAATCTGAATCTGAATATTTTGATAAAATTAAACCAGCCATTCCTGCTACATGTGGTGATGACATTGAAGTTCCTGAATTTGATGGAGAATATGACCCTCCTAATTTAGTGGTTGGAACACGATTACCTGGTGCAGCGACATCTATTCTACTTCCATAGTTAGAGCCAGTGGTAGCATCATAAGACCACCTTTCATCTGTATTAGTAGTAGCTGCTACTGCAATCACGTTTGGATTGGATGCTGGACAAAAACTATTAGGGTAAGTGTTCATGTCCATATTTGAATTTCCAGCACTACCAATTAAGATAATTCCATGTTGATAAGCATAACTTAAAGCGTCATCTTGTGAAGAAGTACATGTTCCAGTAAAGCTCATACTTAAAATGTTTACATCATTATTTGCTGCATAGTATATTGCATTTATTGTTGCAACAGAATCATATAACCCTAGGGGAATGTTATTTAGTCTCATTCTGAATGCGACTCTCAAGGGGATCAGTTTACAGTTAGGACAAACAGAAGCAACCCCTATTACATTGTTTGTCTTTGCTACAGCAACTCCAGCACACTTTGTCCCATGACCATGGAAATCTTCTGGTTCCAAATCTTCAACTGTATAATCTTCTCCCTCTTCAAGTGTATAACCGAGAGCTAACCAGTCTTCTAATACTATATCAACAAAATCATACCCTTGTTCTAGACCATCAATAAGATCTGGGTGATCCAAGTCTATCCCGCTATCCACTATTCCTATTTTTGCTGAAGAATCCCCTAACCATATGCCCCAAGCTTCTGGAGCGTCTATGTCTGCATCTGGTCTACCTGGGAAACCTGTTGGTTCAATTCCAGTATTATGAAAGTTCCAATGATAGTTATTTATGAAATAATTATCATTAGGCATTAAAGGGATAGCTTCATGAAAAATGTAATTTGGTTCAACGTATTCGATTTCTGAATATATTTTCAAATCACTGATTAGAGTAATCAAATCTATATCTGGATCAAACCGAATGAAGTAGGTTCTGTTCAATCCAATCATTTCGGCCAAATCATCCTTTTCATTTATTTTTTTGATTAGAGGTTTGATTTCTTTAGGTGAGTAACTTGATTTACCCTGCAAAAAAACATTTGCTTCTAGTGGAGATTTAATTGTATCTTTTGTAAATTTGACAATTATTTCTCCAGGGACATATTCCGGCAATTCTTCAGCAAATGTCATAGGAATGACTAACAAAACTAAAGCAAGTGAGCATGATACAATCTTATTCATATTATCCCTAATAACGGGAATATTACGGTATTTATAAGCTTTTTTATTCAGAATCCATATATTTCGTTATAGAAATGTTTTGATATAAAAAAATAGCGGGGAGTGTATTTTGGGATTAGGACATTATCTTTTCATGGATCAAATCAACAATTCTCCTCAATAAAACATCGCTTATGTAGATATGGCAGACTCCATAGGGTGATGTCCTCTTTTCATCATGAAAACATTTAAATTTATTCTTATTCAAATTTAATTTATTAGACCAATACTCAATGACTTTCTTATATGGCAGTGTAAAATGGAGTAAGTGAACAGATTTATCAATTAAATCAATAGTATGAAACAAATCATTTCGATCCAATTCCATCAAGACAAATTTCATAATCTCTGGATCCGTATTTGTTATCGTAAATCTCCTATAGTTTGACTTGCCCAACGAATTTGAACCTTCCCCCTTTAAAAATCCTAATACATAACTTAGACGATGACTAATGGATATATGTTTAGGAAAAATCCTGGATATCTTCCGATTACTTTTAGTAATATAATATACTTCAATCTCATTTCCACAAATCCTTGATCTTAATTGATAGGTGGAATTTGTTGACCAACTAGGATAAGTATATTTACCTTTTACTAACTTCTGTATGTTAATAGTTGTTGAACTCATATAGAAAAAAATATTCTCGAGTTTAAATGCTTCACACAAGAATGTCCAGTGGGGAGTGAGAAAAAAAATAGCGGGGAGTGGACATCCAGAGAGATT
>JAHIVG010000105.1 GCA_018816705.1 Nanobdellota archaeon | reverse complement strand
TTTCTCTCGGCCAGTTCCTTCCTCTCCTTGTTCTGCTTGGCCTTCAGCCTGGTCACTTCTATCTCCTGCAGCCTCTTCCGCGCTGTCTCGATATCCTTCTCCAGTCTCTCCTTCCCAGCAATCAGTTCGGCGTTCTTCTTGTCTAGGCTCTCTTTCAGCGTCTTGAGCTTCGTCAACGACTGGCTTTCCCTGTCGATCACGCCTTTCTTGTATTCCGGCTTCACTTCCTGCAGGCATGTGGGGCAGTTGTCCAGCTTCTCAAAAGATGTGATTATCTCGTTCGAATTGCTTTCCTTCCCTTTCATCTCTCCGAGCTGTTGCTGTATCGCTTGCTGCTCTTTCTCAATCCATGCCATCTTCTCCTTCAATCCGGAAACCTCAGCCTGGATCTTCTCCGCATCCGGTATTTCCTTGACCGGCTCTATATGCTTCTCTAAGTGATCAGCCTCCTGCTGGAGCTGCCTGCTCTGGTTGAGGATGCTCTGCACATCAGTCGAGTTCCTCTCGAACTCTTCCTTGAGCCTGTTGTGCTCTTCGATATCCTTCCTGAGCTTCTGCTCTGCGGCCTCGGAATCTTTGAGCATGATCAGGGATCTCTTGTGCGATTCCTCTTCAGTCTTGAGCCTGGTTTTCTTACCCTCGCTGTCCTTGAGCAACATCTCTTTCTGTTTCCTGTTGTCCTGCAATGTGGCTGTCCGTCCTTCCAGCTTCTTAATCTGTTCCCTGAGATGCTTCGTGAGTATCTGGGCGTTCTCCCGTATACGCTTGTACTTGTCTATCTGGAACACCCTGCGTAGTGTGTCGAGCCGTGTCTCGGTGTCATCCACTAGTATCTTCTTCATCTCCTCCTGCGGTGTGTAGACAGTGTATCTATATATCAGGTCCTTGCCTTTTGCAAGAAGATCTTTCGGATAACCGAGGATCTCAAGGATCCAGGCCCTGAGCTCGGTTGCAGTGCCCTCTTTCTTCAGGTCGTTGGTCATGAGGTATCCTGTCTCCTGCTTGACACCGTCCTTGTACCGCTTGAGCGCCCTCTTGATCAGATAGTCGTTTTCGCCGATCGAGAACTTGAGCTCCACGTTGCCCTCGCGCTTGCCGTTGCGCAGCAGGCTGCTTCCCAGCAGCTCTCCCTTCTTGATGCCGAACAGCGCGAATTCGATAGCGAGAAGGATAGTGCTCTTGCCCGAGCCGATGTCCCCGCAGAGCAGCACCTTGCCTTTTGGGAACTCAATCTTCTCTGAGAGATAGCTCCGGATATTCCGCAGCGCGATTGAATGAAGACGCATTGAAAAAGGTATGCTGAATGCATTTAAAAAAGTTTAGTGCCTAGACAGCAACCTCCAGCCTGGGATTATCTATCAGCCTCCTCCCGACCTTGGCCTGGTGCTCCATGACGCCATCATTCTCCAGCTGGACAACGTCTGCTGTGAAGTCATAGCTGCCCTTGAATAGGCTGCTCCCAATGCCGTATGCCCCTACAGGCGCTCCTGATATGTCAAAGCTGGCTATCTTCCCTTCATCGAATCCGCCGCTCACAACGACCCTCACCGAGTCGTATCCAGCTGCATCAAGGGCTTCCCTGACCTTGAATACCAGGGGGATGTTTACACCTGTCGCTTTGTACTGTCCTAGGCTGTCGTGCAGGCTGACATCCACCATCGACTCTGCCGTGTCCAGGCGTATCCCCCATAGCCTGTCCAGCATGCCATGGCTGTCCATTGCTTTAGCCACGTCCAGGGAGGTCTTCACGCTGTCATTCTCATAGTCCACGAGAGGTATAACGTCCACGCTAGGATCCACCATCTCAGCGAACTTCAGGGTGGCCAGTGCTGTGTTACCCCCGTAGGCAGCAATCAGGCCATGGGGCACAGTGCCGATGCCTTCGCCGCCCCACCACGCTGCCTGGGCATCAGTCGATACTCCCAATGACCCGGCAATCCTTGCTGCGTACCCGTCAGCTGTCTGAACAGCCGGATGGTCGAACCTGGCTGGGAAGAACAATACAGGTATATCACTAGCAGCCTTCACGACCTTGTCCACGTTGCTCGCTATCTTCGTGCCTCTGGCCAGCAGGCCGAGATAGACTGTTTCGAGATGGGCGAACAGGGAGTAGTCACCTTTTATCGTCATGACAGTCTCGTACTTGATCCCTCCGGGCGTGATTTTCGGTGAGATATTGTCTCCGTCATACAGGGCTTTCACCTCCAGCTCGCTGTACTTGTTCACCCAACGGCCTTCTTGGTCCTCGAGCCTTTCCTCCAACGGCACCACGTTGCCATGGCTGTCCTCATACCGGCCTGCGCATGCTTTCAGCACCGCGATCGCTGAGTCTATCCCTCCGAGCATGCCCTCTTTCTTGCAGAAAACCTGCATCAGCACATTCGGATGATATCCGTCTCTCTCGAGGATTCCCTTTGTCCTCTGGAAGTACTTGTCTGAGTAGTAGCCGTGCCTCATCTTCTCAATAGGCAGGCCGAACAGCTTGTCCGGATATCCCAATACCTCTAGACCGAGTCTGGACTTGTCTTCTGGCATCGTCGCACCTCCCCGACCTTGATCACAGGCAGCCTCAGGTCGCTTATCCATATCGTGGCCTTAGAACCCATGCCAAAGCTAGCTGAATTTCTCTCGTGTGAATCTGGAGAGATTATTCCCCTGTCGTCGTTGTAAGAGACTATGCTCAGGCTCTGCCCTTCCTGCAACGTATACTTGGCCCTGGCCTTGTTCTCACGGGCTATCACCCTGGCGACCCTCTCTTCCCTACTGAACTCGTCCGGCTCGCCGAAATAGCATTGGTGGATGTTGTCATACCATGAGCCGGGCCCTGATCCTGCTCCTGTGACGACCATTATGCCTGAGGTCTTTTCAGGCATTATCTGCAAGCCCTCGACAATTGCAGCTGCGTTGAACGCTTCATTCCTTGACATCAGCAGGTTGCAGTATTCGCCGATGAAATAGTCCCCCACAGCAGGATGCGGTTCGAAGTCCTTGTCATGGTTCTCCACCCTCGCCTCGAGCGTGGTCCATCTCTCGACCTGGTATTCACCCTTCTCAAGCTTTTTCAGCGAGTCCAGGAAGTCATGCATCCCGAAGTGCAGCAGCGCACCGTAGCTCTTTACAGGGTCGAGCAGCACCCCAGCAACGTATTTATCAGCCTCTGGATGATCTTTCATGTATTTCAGGACTGCTTGGCTGCAGTAAGTGAAGTGGTTGTCTCCGCCGACGAAGACGAAAAGGTCATTGCTTGCTAGAGCATGATCTGTCAGCCCGGCCCTGTCGATTATCCTTGCTTCAGGTATCCTGTCATGCAGCCTGGCAAGGTTCCGCTTCTGCCGCTCGTCGCTGTCCACGACGGTCTTCCATCTTCCTTCTTTGAGGAACCTCTTCGCAGCCTCCTCTTCGTTCCCCCACTTGTCGATCGAGAGATCATACCGGCTCTTGCTCGGTATGAAAATTGTCTTTTCAAGGGTAAGCTCTTTCATGGCGCCGCACCCCCCATCACGAGGTCTGTTGTCGTGAACAACACTCCTGCGTCCTCCAGCTCCTGCAGCGCAGCCTTCTCGGTAGTTGGGTCGACAGCCTTAACTGCGTCCTGGACAACAGAGACATCTATCCCTCTTCTCCTGAATCCCAAGGCAGCTTCCTTCACGCAGTAGTCTGTGGCGACACCGTATAGGATTACTTCTGTGACCCCCACGTAGGTCAGGAACTGGTCGATGTATGCGTTCCCACCAGCCACCTCAGGGAAGACAGAGTGGCCTTGCTTCTCGAATATGACACCCTTTCCTGTTCCTATTATTTTCTCAAGTTCGTCCTGGCTGTAGGTCCGGATAAGTCCATCCGGTGCAGCGTTCTCGATGAATATTGTATCGATGGAAGTCTCATCTATCTTCTTCTGCCCGTCGGTGCCGTCCATGCAGTGGTCTGGGAAGAGGCCTCCCCATTTCTGGAGCTCATTCTCGTACGGCGTCCATTCTTCTGTGCCGAAATGCCTGTCCACCGATCCGAGTATTGGGATGCCATTCGACAGCGCGTATCTCGTGAGCTTACCGAGCCTCGCTTTGATGGTCTCTGCTCCCGGGACATACAATGCCCCGTCTGGGTTGATGAAATCCTTCTGTGTGTCCTCGTCGAAGAATGCCTTCATGTTCCCACCTCCATCTCTTTCATCTCGAAATAAGGCGTGAGGCAGAGCCTGTAGTTGTTGCCCCGCTTGAACGGCTTTATCATCTCCTGCTGTTCAGGTGTATAGAATTCTAGCTGGTCCCTGTCGACGTTAGCGATCAGCAATGAATCTGAAGGCTCCAGGCAGAGTTCCAGCTCGTCGTTTATGCCTCTGATAATCTCCTCCTGCACAGGCCTATACTTTTCATAGAGGGAATTCGGACCGACAGGCCCCATGTCCTCTGCTATCTTCAGGGCCTGCATAAGCCTTAAGGTATCTTTGAACCACTTGTTGCCGTACAGCGAGGGAATTTCAGGCTTGGAGAAAGTGAAGCCGCCTATCCTATGCCTGAATACGCCGTAGGGCTTGCTGAAAGACATCACAACAGAGACTATGTTCGGATGGCTCAGGTCGTATTCATGCGGTGCTGTTGCCCCCACATATGACAGGTCGAGCACGAGTTCATGGCCCCTGCGGCACATCATGTTTAGGAAGTCGTTTGTGATGATGTTGCCGTCCCTCGCAGACGGATTCGATATGAACCACAGTCCTGGCTCGGCGTCATACACCTGGGTGGAAGTGTGCTTTCTCACATCCATGCCCAGGTTCCTGGCCTGCGCTTCATAACCTTCATATTCTCCGTCGAGGACGTTGATCTCTTCGATACCTCTGGTCGCGTATCTGGCGAGAAGATGGAACAGGCCCTCGCTGGAGCCGCTCGTCGGGTATCGATGCCTGAATTGCTCTAGTCCGTGGAGAGTTGGGGCATATGCCTCGACGATCCTGTCAATTATCGGCACATGAATCTCGTCCAGGTCCACACAGCCATCGATCGTCTCAGGTATCTCCAGCTCTGGCTCAAACAGCCCTTCAAGGCCTTGCCTGACCTTCTCAGCTGATGCAGTAACCTGATAGATTTCGTCCGGTATCGCTTGTTCGACCTCATGCAGCAGCTTCCTGACCTCAGGGAAATTATAGCAGTACACAGGAACCATTGCCTTCAGCTCGGTCATTTTGTCCACCCCTGGCGTATCGCGCTGCCCATTATGTTCTCCCAGCTCGTGGTAAGCAGGCCTGATGGGAAGAATATGAGGTGCCTGATCTCGTCCTCCCCGCCGTCCTTCGTGAGGCAGGTGGTGATGCAGACGTTCTGGCCGTCCAACTCATAGACGTAGCCACCGAAGGGCATGACGTCGCAGAGCACCCCATTTTTCTGTAGGTAGTCGCTTATCTCCTTGTGCTTATCATCGCTCAGCCTCAGCCGGTCTACCCAGGCCTCAGCCTTCTTGTCCTCTGGATTAGAGGGTTTGCCTAGTTCCCTCAATGTTACCTGGAAGACGCCGTTCTCCTTGGCGAACTGTACGAGCTGCTCCACCTCGGAGACGCTATCTACACCGCCGTTCGTCATGCAGCATGACAGCCTGGTCTCGAGGTCATGGGAGTGTATCTGTTCTATCACCTTAGGCAGGTCGAAGTATTCCTTGTTCCCCCTGGGCCTGAAGAGCCTCTCGTTCTTGTACTTGTCATAATGATAGATCGACAGCGCAACGGTCGTGAGGCCGTGGTCATACCATATCCTGAGGAAATCGTCCATGTCCTTCCCGCCGTAGGCGATGACACTGCCGTTGGTCTGTACCTCTGTCCTGTTGAAGGAATGTCTTTCCAGCCTGTGCAGGTATTCTGTCATCTGGGCCTTGTACAGCAATGGCTCACCCTTGCCTGTGAGCAGCACGTTATTTGCGCCGTAGCTCTTGGCTATCTTGGCTGCCTCATCGAAGTTCTTCCAGTTGACCTTCGGCTCATCGTATCCGAGGCCGTAGTCTGGCGTCATCTTTGAGACGCAGAAGGGACAGTTATAGGTGCATTCCTTGCCTCCGACAATCAGGGTGTAGGTAACGGCCTTTTTCATTTTGCATCACCTATCTATAAGGGTAGATTTTCAGAAAGATAAAACCTCTGACAGCTTTTTT
This sequence comes from Nanobdellota archaeon, assembly GCA_018816705.1. Taxonomy (GTDB): domain Archaea; phylum Nanobdellota; class Nanobdellia; order Woesearchaeales; family JAHIVG01; genus JAHIVG01. Next base: position 22,224 of record JAHIVG010000105.1, on the reverse strand, counting down.
TATGAAAACAACAAAATTTATATATTATATGTGTATAAACTGTATATTATGGCTCAGGTGAAGCTTGACAAGAAGGACATGAAGATATTGTTCGAATTGGACATGGATTGCAGGCAGTCAGACGCAGGGATCGGCAGGAAAGTCGGTCTCAGCAGGGAGGTCGTGAATTACAGGATCAGGAACCTCATCAGGAGACAGGTCATCGAGAGGTTCTATGTCATAATCGACGTCGCCAGGCTCGGACTGATCTCGTACAAGCTCTATCTCCAGTTCCAGAACCTCAACAGGGAAAAGGAGAAGGAGATATCGTCCTTCTTCCTCAACCACCCCAACTACGAGTGGCTCGCTCTCTGCTCAGGCGGCTGGGACATGATAATAGGCATATGGGCCGAGAACACCCACAAGTTCAACGAGATATTCATGGAGTTCTCCGACAGGTACGGCCAGTATGTCATGAACAAGGCCTTCACCATAACCCTCGGCCTGCCGCATTACAGGAAGGAATACCTCGTGGGCAAGAAGGTGGCCACAGAACCCAGCGTCTATTTCGGCGGCAAGCCGAAGAAGGAGAAGCTTGACAGTATCGACATGGCCATCCTGAGGATACTGGCAAACAACGCCCGCATGCCCCTTGTCGACATAGCCAAGAGGGTGAAGAGCAGTGCAAGGGTCGTCGCTTATAGGATCAGGGAGCTGCAGCGCAAGAAGGTCATCCAGGCCTTCAGGGTCACGATAGACCATAAGAAGATCGGCATGATGTTCATGAAGGCCTTCTTCTTCCTCCAGAACATAAGCGAAAAGACCATGAGCCGCTTCATCTCATACTGCGCCACCCACCCGAACATCGTGACCGTGATCCAGTGCGCCGGCCCATGGGACATCGAGATAGAATTCGAGATCGAGGACCACGAGAGGTTTGACAGGACCATGAAAGAGATCCGCGAATTGTTCGGCGGCTTCATCCGCGGCGTTAACTCGGTCATCGTCCACGAGGACTATGGCGGAACGAGGTATTATCCAGGATGCTACGGGAAGATAGACAGGATCTACAAGGGCTGATTAAAAAACTATAGAAAAACAATGGATTTCTACAGGGGTGTCCTTGTCATTAAGGATCTGATGCGGGATGTCAGACCTTCATTGCCAGCAATAAAGATGTTAGCCCTGGACGGATTATTTCTCAGATAATCCAAGACGATCCCGAATTCCTTTGCGTAATCACCTTTACTATAGTCTTCTTTTATTCTTCCTAGGTCCCAAATAGGATGATCTTCGCTTGGCAGTGCATATTCATTCTCAACAGAAGTCGCAAGGAGATCAGCGAACCTTCCTGTGCCCTTGAGTATCAATAAAGTTGCGGGATAATCTGCATGTAATGCTCTTTTCGCTTCGAGTATCGTCAGTGGGCCGCCATTCATGACCAACGCGACTCTTGAAGAATATTGTTGGTCGAACCTTGGCAGACTTGCGACTGCATGATCATAGGCTGGAATGAAACTTGTAACGTATGAGCTTTTCTCTAATGTTGAGCCCTCTTCGCCCCATCCTTTTCCACCATTTACTGATATGAAGCCTGTGCAGGGCGCGAGTGGGGACGGCCAATTTTCCTTTTTCACTTGTTCGTTCCCAGGAAAGATTGTTGCACTTCCCGGAACGATATGAAACAAAGCAGGTCCCTTACCGTCATAGACCCTGAGGGGGTCTTCTTGTAAGAGTCGGGCCCGCAAAGAAGCGGCTTCGATGACCCTCGAGTTTAATATGTAATCTGCCACATACATTGAGGATATCAATGCCATCACTCCTGATTGGGTGCCCCCAGTGATTATGTTCGCATCCAGATCGTTGGCGGCGCGATATATCTCTCTTGCATGACGGAATCCATCTGGAAGGTCTGTTCTGCCTTCAAGGCCTTTTAACAATTCATCCATGGTTGGGATATTACCCAGTTCGAATCCAGCTGCTCCACCGATGACCTGGATGTTTCCTCTTGCCGACAAACCTGCAATATGATGGACAGCTTGGGTGATTATGGAATAAGGAGGATTCTCCTCCAGTTCCACTCCAACAACCCTTAATGGATTTCCTGAAGGCATATAATCTGAAGTATCTGAGAGAAATGGAAATTCATCTTTGACTTCAAATTCTTTTATGCGATTGACGAAGTCAGGCCCGAAAGTAACCTCAATGGGATTAAAATCCACAGGCGGCCGTCCGAATTTTTGATTTTCTTTCATGGGTTATACAAAGAATTCAATCACCATTTATAAACTTTTTGGTTTATTGACTATTCGATAGTGGTAAATAGATAATTAATCTAAAGAGCAGCAGCACCCACCACAGCCGCATTCTTCAGCGTGCTCTTCACAACAGGGCAGGGTGTGAACAGCGCCCTCTTCTTCATCTCAGAGATCGCTTGTTTGGAGAAGAGGTCCCAGCTTCTTGTTATGTTGCCGCCGATTATGATTATGTCAGGGTCGAAGGTGTTGGCGAAATTCGCAAGCCCCACTCCCAGGAACATGCCGAACTCTTTCCATATCTTCTTGGCGATGGGGTTGCCCTTGCGCGCCATCCCCGCTATCTGCTCGCCATCAGTTATCTTGAATCCGTATTCCTTCGCGCTCTCGCGCAGGCCGACAGTGCTGGCATACCTCTCCAAGCAGCCTGTGTTGCCGCACCTTGCCTTCCTGCCGTTGAAGTCGATGGATGTGTGGCCTAGTTCCAGGGCGTTGCTCCTTCCGTGGAATATCTTCCCATTAAGAACAAGGCCAGAGCCCACTCCTGTGCCAAGTGTCATCCCGAGCACAGTGCTCTTCCCTTTGCCCTTTCCGTACATCGCCTCGCCCAGGGCGAAGCAGTTGGCGTCGTTGTCCAGCTTGGTTGGCAATGAGAACTCCTTATGTATCATCTCCCGCAGCGCCATGCCCTTCATCGGCAGGTTTACGGCGTTGCCGATGACGCCTCTCTTGATGTCCAGCGGCCCCGGGTGTCCGATGCCTATTTCCGTGACGCTCTTGTCCAAGACATCCCGGATGGCACCAACCAGGTTATTGAAAACGGCCTTCTTCCCTTTTGAGGCTTCTGTCTTTCTCGTAGAGATCTTGACAATACTGCCCCTGTTGACCTTTCCTGCGACGATGTTCGTGCCGCCCACGTCGACGCCGACAGAGACCATCTTCACTCGCAGTGCCTCAGCGGCGCTGTCCTCATGTTTATTCGGCACTCTCTGCCATTGACGATGGGTGTGACAGCGACATCTCTTGGTAAGGCTATCTCTCCGACTTCGTAGGCCACCCTGGCAGAAACAGCGAATCCTCTGTTCAGCTTGACGTCCTTGACAGCCTCTACGCTGCCTGCATCGCCTTGGATAACGATCAGGAGCTGCTCAACGTCCTGTTCAGCCCCGTTCTCCATGGTGACTCTGACCAGCCTGTCGTCGTAGCAAGCCTGCAGCTTGCCATCAACTTTGGTGATCTGGAAGTAGGGGTCATCTTCGCAGCCGAAGCCGATGATCCTTGCGGTGGGGCTGCAACCGGCCAGCAGCAGCAATGAAAGTAAGATCCATCTCATTTGTAGATACCTTATTTTTTCAGCTCTCTTTTCAAGACTTCTATCACCGGCACAGGTGTGGGGTCTGTGCCATAGGCAAGGGCCAGGTGGTAAGCTGCCCAGAGCCCGATATGCATTGTGGACAGGATCTTCGACAGCTTGTTATCTCCCCGTATCATTATCTCTGTGACTGTGGTTCCTGTCTCCCTGATTATCTTCTTCGTGATGTCGAACCTCTTCTGGATATGCCTGTTGTCGTCCTCATCCCTCAGGATTATCACATGGAATCTCGCAGGCAGGTTGAGGAAGCCGTTCAGCTCGTTGTGGTTGTGCTCTGAATAGGTGTTATGGAAAGCCGGCGTCTTGGCGTTCTCGTTTATGTCTGTCTTCCATTTCATTGCCACGGCTGAGAAGTTCTTTGAGCTGTATATCAATGGCACCCTGTCCACGAGCCTTTTGGAGATATCCTCTCCCATCCGTTTGTGCTTGGGGTTCTGCAATGCCTGTATGGCCTTGTCCAGCTCCACGTCCTTGTTGGGTATTATGCCTGAATTCTGTAGCACAGTTATGAGAGGTACGAACAGGAATGCGGTCGCCAGCCTGGGCGGGAAGCCAGTGGGAAGCTTGATATGCGTTACATTCTTCGCGTTCGCCATCTTCTCCAGTTTGCCTCCTGAGCTCATGGCCACTATATTGTAGCCTTTCTTGTGGGCTGCCTGGAACATGGAGAGCGTCTCCTCTGTGTTGCCTGAGTAGGAAGCCACGAACACCAGTGTCTTCTTGGGCAGCCATTCTGGCAGGTCATAGTGGTTGGCCACGAATATCGGCAGTTCTGGCAGGTAGTTATGAAGCAGCCTGCCGGAGATGCCTGAGCCGCCCATGCCTGCGATGACTATGGCTTCAGGCTTCTGTACCCTTACCTTCCTTCCGAGCTTGCGGGCGTCATGGCACTCCTTGAAGAAGTTGGCTATGCTGCCCTCCATGTTGCTCTTGTCCGTAAGGCTCTCTTCTCGTATCATCCCACTCTTAAATAGAGGATGCGTTTATATAGTTTACTGTTGATTCCTTCACTAGAGGTTCGTATGTGTGATATCTAATAATAATTCTAGTTAAATGACAAATTTTTTTAATGGTATTACCCCATGAACCTCCATGGTCAGTGTTAGAAGAGCGATTGCGGCATTGCTCACTATTGTCCAGGCGACACTTGGTAGCATGGTGGATAGCCATGCGAACCAAAATATTTCTGGAAGCGTCAGGGATGGAAAGCCTGTTTCTTCAGAGATGGTCAGAGAGATTATCGAGATTGATAAGGAAAGCAGGAAACGGGTGGAGAAGAAATATGAAAAGATTGTCGAGAGCATCAGCCATCTCTCACGCGGTTGGTTCAGGCAGGATATTTCGCATGAGCAGGTCAAGAAGGCCGTCAAGAGGCTGCGCCAATTCAGGAGCGAGTTGGAATCGGCGCTTGAAAAAGGAGGCACTTTTCAAAGTGAGTTACTTTTGGATGGATTAGCCCGTTCAATTTCAAATTATGATGAGGCAACAATGGCAGAGTTGAATCAGCGTATTACTGCTCTTGACAAGGCGACTATTAAAAGAGATATCCTCCGCATAGACCAGCTGATTGACCTTTTCACCTTATTATACGCGTACGAACGCGATGAGGATGCGATAAGGGCAGAGCTGAAAATGGTGGAGGGAGTGCCCGAAGGGCAACAACATGAAATGATGTTTCAAATCCATTTTAATGACAAGGAAAAAGCTAGATATTCTGAGGCGCTCAGCATTCTTTTGAAAATTGCGGAGAATTCCAATATTATTGCCTCTAGTTATGGTGGGTCGGATATTGATGTGAGTAGAGAAATTCAAGAATCTCTTAATATTCTGGTTTCTTATCTCGTATACGAGCTCGTTTGGGATCTGGAACGCCTCACCACAATCGTGAAGGAAACAATTCCTACCGAGTTTCACTGGTGGAGAAAGAATCTCGAAAGATTTGCATTTGATATTAAGGAAATCAAGCAAGAACTCGGCTCTCCCGCCATTGATGGAGCGATCCACAGGGTTGAGGAGTTGGCCAGGATGTAGGGTTTGCTTTTCTCGATTAAATCACCAAAACCTTTTTAAAAGAACCTCTATCACCCTCCTCTGGAGATGTGGGGAGTCGCTTCCCTGAATCCAACGACATCAAAAAAATGTATAGTCGAAAACAAATTTGCATGTGAGCTTGGAAAAGGGAGCATGCCTATGAAATCAAAATTGCGAACATGCAAATTTGCATCATTTTTTTGATGGAGCGCGAAATCCGCAAAAAGTACGATTAATGACAATGGAGGCGAATGATGATGGGGATGTATAAATATATAAGGGCTGCGTGGAAGAAGCCAAAGACTTTAGAGTTCTATAAGGAGAGGCTGATCAAGTGGCGCCGCGAGCCGGTCACCATAAGGATTGACAGGCCGACAAGGCTTGACAGGGCCAGATCATTAGGTTACAGGGCCAAGCCAGGCATATTCATCGTGAGGCAGCGCATAATGAGAGGGGGCAGGATGCGTCCCAAGATAAGGGCAGGCCGTAGGCCGAAGCATTTCAGGCATCACATGGTCCTTGGGAAGAGCTACCAATGGATAGCTGAGGAGAGGGCAGGAAGGAAATTCGTCAACTGCGAGGTCCTCAACAGCTATGAGGTGGCCAAGGATGGCATATACTTCTGGTTCGAGATAATCATGGTGGACAAGGCACATCCGGCGATAATGAAGGACAGGACCCTGAAGTGGATATCGCAGCCCAACCAGACCGGTAGGGTATACAGGGGCAAGACCGCTTCTGGCAGGCGCAGCAGGGGCATCCTCACCCATAAGGGCAAGGGCGCAGAGAAGCTCAGGCCCAGCTTGAGGGCAAATAAAGGCAGGGGGAAATAGACCTCCATTTTCCTTTTTTTCTCTATTTAAAAGTAGTCAACCGACTAAACATATATAAATGAATCCTCCTTACCCTGGACCATGTCAGAAGAGGCAGAAAGCTCAGAAGATGCCGGAGAAGAGCAGGCAGAAGGCCAAGATGAAGAAGAGCACGAGCCCCAGCATGATCCAGAAGACTCAGAGACCTTGGAGAAGAAGGTCGAAGACACAGAGGATGATGAAATAATCGAGGGAGCTGTAGTCCTCATCAGATATCAGTCCGAAGATGGCAAGGAGATCGAGTTCTATTTCGAGGTCAAGACCCCTGGCTACCCCGTGAAGGAGTATGTCGGCAAAGCCAACTGCGTAGGTGGAGCCCATGATAAGGAAGACGCGACCTATCGGGACACCGTCATCAGGGAGCTGCTGGAAGAGATGGATGACAAGGAGGCTGCAAGATTAATCATCGAACATATGTCAAGAAATCCGATTGGCATCCTTTGGGGTGGTTTGAAGGGAAAAGTTGAGCCAGTTTACTTCTACGAGTCAGTAATCGACAGCAAGCAGGAATGGGATATTGTCAGCGGTTCAGGGATATCAGGCGACGGCGGACGGCCAGCAGTCAGGGAGCTGGATTACCTGAACTCGTTGAGTTATGGATGGGGCACACATATCGTGCTTGAGAGCGTGGTGAAAGACCTCACAGGAAGGACAATATCTCTTCCCAATCCAGGCTACGGCGACTTCCGGTATCAGAAGCTTAGGGAACCGGAGAAGCCAGTCCCATATCATGCTGCCAGAGACTATTCCCATTCCCCGCTCGAGCTGGCAATGGCGCATTAGCGGCGACACCCAAGAAAATGTGTAGTGGAAAACAAATTTGCATGTGAGGCAAATCTTAGCGAGTCCAATCTGCTATAATGCTTCCTACTCACATGCAAATTTGCCCATTTTATTGGGTGGAGCCCACATTAACATAAAATATTTATATCCCTCCCCCTTTTCCTTACCCATGCCTCATTTCGAATGTACAAAATGCAAGTACAAGCTTGATAAGGATAAGGCTCCGCCGCTCTGCCCATACTGCAGTGAGGAGGGCACGATGGCTCCGGAGAAATCAGCCCAGGACTTCCTCAACGAGTCAGAACTTTAGCATCCGCTGAGATCGGCCAGCTTCTTCAGCTCCTGTTTCCCTACCAGCAGCTCGCCGTCCGGGAACTCCCATGTCGGCGTGAACTCGACATGCGCGCATAGATCAGGTGTCTCGCGGCAGTCGACATAGGTCAGGTGTTGGAATGCGTCCTTGAAGAGCTCTTTCTGCTGTATGCATGCAGGGCATCCTTCCTGTCCGTACATGATTATCCCCTTCGATGACATGCACTTGGCAAGGCTCTCGACGTCGCTGCCGAACAGCTTGAAGAAAAGGAATGTGAGTATGACAGCTATGAAGACCACCAGGACTGTGTTCCGAACAGATTTCGAGACCTTGAACTTGGCCATGCTTCATTCTGTACATCATGGATTTAAAAAGGTTTCTGAAGCTAAGGTGACACCCAAAAAATGTATAATGGAAAACAAATTTGCATGTGAGACCAACAATTATGGAGCCAAATTTTATCGTGATACTAACTCACATGCAAATTTGCCCATTTTTTGGGTGGAGCCTAAAGCTACACATTATGGGTATCAAGAGAAATCAAGTAAATATCTGCAACCTCTGCCTTACCAACCCGCTCCCGATACCATGCCCCACTAGGAAGCTCTGCTCACCGATGATCCTTGACAGCAATGAGAGCACTGTCTCCTTCTTCCTGTATTCCACCAGCTCTGCCTTGATGCCAAGGCTCTCCTCGAGATGTTCGACAGCGTCATCCTTTGTGCCCAGCATGTCGACCAGCCCTAGCTCCTCGGCCTCCACACCGAGATAGAAAATCCCTGTAGCCAGTTCCTCCACCCGCTGACGAGGCAGTCCCCTGTTCTCGGCTATGGCGTCGATGAAGATGTCATGTATCTTGTCCACCTTCAGCTGGAGGATGGTCCTTTCGCTGATGGTCAGGTTGCGGAAAGGGCTTCCTAGGTCCTTGTGTTCGCCTGCGATAAGCCTGTTGTACTTCAGGCCGTACTTATCCATCAGGCCCGCGATGTCGATGTAGCTGGAGTACACCCCGATGCTGCCGACGATGGACATGGGGTTGGCCACGATGGTGTCAGCAGAGCTCGCCACCCAGTAAGCTCCCGAGGCGCCTACGTCATGGATAACGGCTATCGTGGTCTTATTCAATCTCTTCACGGCCCGTGCGATCTCATCCGTAGCGACCGGCGATCCGCCAGGGGAGTTTATGTCCAGCATTATCGCCTTGATGGCAGGGTCATCATCTGCATCCTTGATGAATCTCAGCACGGTCTCAGAGCTTGTGCTGCCCACGTCGAAGATGTCGTCTGTCGTCTGGGTGACGATCACGCCCCGGATGGGTATCACCGCCACGTTACCGCCTCCGAAGGCTGTATCGTACATGTTCTCCAGGGCCCAGGCGATCATCATGCTTGCAATGCCTAGGCCTGCGATAGTGATCATGATCACTGTCCACTTGCCGTACTTCTTGTTCAAGGCACCCTCACCTGCTGCACTGTCTCTGTCTTCGTAAGGATCTCTAGCAGCCTTCTTCTGCTGAATAGAAGGAAGATCGGCTCCACCACCCACAAGAGGACGAATGGGAACATGGGGATTATGAATATGTTCCTCAGGAGGGCCTGCCATAGGGTTATCCTCTTCTTGCCTTTCACATAGAGGTTCAGCAGGGCCTTGCCTGCTGTCTGCCCCACCATCAGCTCGAGGACTGTGAAGTAAGTCAGCATCAGCACCCCTGATATGGCGGATAGGATTATCATCTTGTTCATTATCTCAGGATTGCTGTTGAGGAACTCTGTGGTCGCGGTGATGCCGCCGTCTGACACGATGCCGCTCACGAGCTTTTTCAGCGGCCCCAACACTACAAGGTCAAGTATCAAGATGTCGATCGCGAACGCCAGCACCCTCTTGAACAGCGATGCCCTTGCTTCAACAGTCCTGGGTTTTGGCAGCCTGCGCATGATTGATCCAGATGGTTGTCGGTTTATATATGTTGCGGTCCATTAGGCTCTGTCCTGAGTCTCAATTTGCCGTCCCTATTCACGGGCAGATTCTCTTTTCCCGCCTCGCACGCAAAGACGGAGTCTTGCGCACAAGTGAGCTTTGCTCACTTTGTGTGGCAGGGCGGGAAAAGAGAGAAAGCCACATACACCACAATCGATTCGCCGGATTCAGGACAGAGCCGGTCCATTAGATTGCTCCCACTAATCCCACTTTCGCTCCAGTCCCGAGCCGCCGCCCATACATCAAACGGTGTGTGTTCCAAGAATCCTTCAAGGCACTTGTTGCATATCGATACTTACAATGTAAGTATTGCCATTCTTGGTTGTTTATAAATAAAACTTACAATGTAAGTATAAAATCAAAAGATATTTATATTACTACTTACATCGTAAGTAAATACCAGGCGATTGGGACGATGACATAGACAACTATAATCGGCGAGTTAAACTGGCGAAGAAGAGATTAGAAGTGTCGGCAGTGAGAATATCATCTATTCCCATCTCCGTCCTCAGGGATCGCAGCCTCAAGCCGCTTGAGGCAATAGTCGAGTACCTGAAGGACATCCAGGGGTTGACTTATCATGAGATTGCAGAGCTGCTCAACCGAGACGACAGGACAATCTGGACCGTCTACAACCGGGCCAAGAAGAAGAGGGGGTCGAGATGACGCCTCCTCCGGGATACCTGGACTTCCTGAACAAGGAGCTCAGGCGCGTAGACAGTGTCCTCTACGAGAAGAGGCGACGCAGGCAGCGCTTCACAGTGATCTCGATGCTCCTCGTCATCATGATGGGAGCGCTGTTCTTCTCGCAGGAAAGGCTCACAGGATACTTCCTTACTGTGGAGAACATCTCCTCAAGTGTACAGCTCGGGATGGTGTTCAACACCAGCTCGGATCATACGTTGATCCTCGACGGCCAGCCGACCTCTATCAGGGTTTCAGGCACGGTCATCGGGGATGGCATCGCAAGGCTCTATGCAGTCACAGACTCGCAGAGGGTCTTGGTCCTGGACAGCGCACAGCTGCCAGGCAGGAACGCTTTTTGGGAGGACGCCGGTTCCACTCCTTCTACCCCCACGCCTGGGCCGGCCCCTCCATCTTATATCACCATCTGGCTTGATTACAACTCGGGCACAGCATGGGACCCAGATAATGATGGCATCGAGACAGAAGACAGGATAATCGACTTCTCTGTCTCCAAGACAGAGTTCAACTGGAGCGTTGACGAGACAGGCCTGTGCACCCGCTGGGAGATACTTTCACAAGATACAGGGGAAGGGAGCTATGTCTGCTACGGCTCTGAGCGCTGCTGCAACTTCCTCGGCTTAGACCCGTTGTTCGACAGCTGGGATGAGCCTTACAACTGCTTCATCGGCAGGCATTCCGCAACAGAGGACACAGAGGTCAGCGCACAGGTGGTCTATGTCGGCACCCTCGGCGAGGTGCAGAACTCGACCTGGCAGGGCCTTTCCGCCACATTCATCCCACCACCGACAGTCGATGCATTCTCATTGTACTGCCTTGACAGCTGCCGCACCTCTCTTGAGGACGTTATCACGCTCGAGGTCGAGCTGGAAGGCGCCCGCCTGAACATCTCGGAGATCGCATACACATACCTTGTCGAGGCCACAGACGGCTTCGACCCTGACAGGTCGCTGGCAGAGCTCAACCTGGAGTTTGCCGGCCAGGACTTCTTGTTCACCAACCTGACGAATACGACAACCGGATTCAGGCTATGGGCTTCGGCAGATGATGCAAGCATCACATTTGATGTAGACAATCTCTCTGCCATCCGTTCGTTGCAGCTGGAAGAGATTGACGGCGAAGTATATGGCAGCTGGGAGCTGGGAACACCGGCCATCGCTGTGGACGCCGTTGCTTCAGCCGGAATCACACTCCCGAAGACGAGGTATGTCGACGCAATAATATCCTGCCCGGACTGGGACTTCGGCAGCAGGAGCTGTGAAGAGTGGGCACTGACCACCCTTCCATTCGACCAGGATGCAGACTCAATCAGTTTCTCCGTTCCGGGCTTCAGCGCATACGCAGGCAGGTATGCGGATTCAGCCATGACAATTGTCGATTCGACTGATGACAGCATAACCTCATTCACCCTCAACCTATCGGACACAACGACATGGCAGCCCTTGAACGCCTCATGTAACATGACAGTCCAGGGCGAGACCGCCGAGATGGATTTCGACGGCACACTATATCACTCCTCGACGGCCGCTGACGGCCAGATACGGTTCGACTGCCTCTCACCAGATATGTCGAGGATGCTGTCCGAAACAGTCGACATCTCTTTCGATTCACCTGTCCAGCCCGACCTCACCCAGCAGCCGGCTAGGGTCGGCGAACCGGTAGTCTGGCAGAAGAAGATAATAAGGGAGGGGAACGCCTCTGAGATCCGCATACCCATCCCTTGGGTCCTGGAGAACGTCTCGATAACCTTTGACAACAGCACTCATACGAACATATCCCTGCCTGTGGACCAGGTCAAAGTCAACTTGTCATCCGGCCTGGAAAATCTTACCTGGATCACGAGCCACGCAGAGAGAAATCGTATATCCAGAGGGATCAAGGACCTCGAAAAATTGCTCGGCTCTGAGAAAGACAAGGCCCGCAAGAATGATCTGAATAATGAGATACGCTCCTTGAAGTCGCAGAGGAACTCCATCACTGGGGCTGTGGTCGGAGGAGGGGACAACTGGCTTGTCAGGCTGTTATCAGGGGTGGGCATCACGGGATTTGCAGTCGCTGGCATAGAATCCCAAGCCATAAACCTTACAGACCAGGAGCTCAGCAGCTACGGTTTCTTTAACTTCACCGAGTTGGTCATCACTGACCCGCCGGACGAGCTAATCCTCACATTCGAGACCCCTCCGGCCGAGAAGTCAGAGGCCAATATTTCGGAATACAAGAAGGGGATCGTAATAAGCTCAGAATATCATTATACTAATATCACAGCCTTCACCACGCTGCCTGAGGCAACAGCAGCTTCGATCAAGCTCTACCGCACCACCAACGGCACCCGTGAGAGGGTAAGCGGTTTCACGAAGATCGATACAAACAACAACAGCCTGATAGACTATATCGAATGGGTCGTGCCCCATCTCTCGAATGAGAGCTACGAGGTTGAGATAACCATCCTCGACCTGCACAGCCAGCCGCAGGTAGGCAGCAACTGGACCGTGCGCTTCAACACCACTGGCGTGGCGAACCTCACCATATACGGCTTCGACGGCACCACCTACGGCAACTCATCTCCCGATGACCTCGAGTTCCTCGAGCTGAGGTGCGGCAACGTTACTCTCACCCCTGAATTCAACGGCTCCCACATATTCCAGCAGGACTTCAACTGCTCAGGGCTCGGTTATCACACCGTCAGGGTGCACACTCCCGGCACTCATTCCCAGCGCTTCGAGTACGGGGCCGCATCCGGCGAGGCGTTCAACTCGGCAGGCGACCCTGCTGTGAACCTAAGCTCTCCGCCCGACGGCTCGGCAGACCACGGTGCGGACTTCGCACTCATGTGTAATGTGACTGATGATGAGGACATAATCAACCTTACGTTGTGGACCAATATCAGCGGTTCCTGGGTTGCCATGCATACGATCTGGCCGCATCGTGTTGTGAATGAGTCTGGTATTATTTTCTTTGCTCCTCTGGATGGGAGCAGTACTTTGGCTGATGGTGAGGCTGCTACGCTTGAGGAGGGTGTTACGTGGGTTAATGGTACTGTGGGTAAGGCGGCGTATTTTCAGACTGGCGTGGTGACTAATCTGCATTATGGTGTTACTGACAATATCAATTTCACTACGGGTTCTTTTGAGGCTTGGGTTAGGCGGTCGCAGCCGATCACTGATATCCCTTTAACTAATTATCCCCGGGTGATGGGAGCTGTTTATGATGGTGATAATAATATTTTTATTCAGGCTAATCCAACAAATGAATTATTATATCTGCGTTTTGAGGGTAATAATGATCCCGATTCGATAAGTTACGGGGCTAATGTTTTGACACCGTCTAAGTGGCATCATCTGGCTGCAACTTGGAATACGACGTCTAGGGTGGCTCGGATTTATCTGGATGGCAAGTATGTTGCGCAGAGCACTTCGATCACTGATATGGTGAATCTGCCTACGGTGCTGGAGATCGGTGAGTTAACTGGCGATGGCGAGTGGAATGGCAGCATTGATGAGGTGATATTGTACAAGAAGGTGCTGTCTGACAACGAAGTGTCCGCGCATTACAATGTCACATTCAAACCGAACTCCACGGTGATCCACACCTTCCCTTTGACAGGCATTTCGGAAGGTGTATACGCCTGGAACTGCCTGGCCTATGACAACAAGTCCCAGTACGACTGGGCCAACGACAACTTCACGATGAGGGTCGGCTCTGCCAACATGGCCCCGACGACAAAGCTCAACTCGCCGCCGAATGCGACAGTTGACGGCGACGGCAGCATGTTCTTCAGCTGCAACGTGACCGACGACGCAAAGATCGTCAACGTGTCGATATTCACGAACATAACAGGTGAGTGGCTACTGAACACCACTAGCTACCCCTTGGATTTCAACGGCAGCGACGACGTGCTCTTCATGGCGCACATGAACAACGATTCCGATTCCGAAGAGGGTGAGAGCGCTTACAGGGAGTACAACATAACCTGGGTGGACGGCATAAGCGGCAAGGCCGCCAACTTCACCAAGAAGAGCAACCTCACATACAATGCGCCCGGTAATTTCAATCATACCAACGGCTCTGTCTCTGTCTGGATCAAGCCGAGCTGGGAGCCGGATGACGGCGCAAGCCACATAATATTCGCCAACTACCATGATCCCAGCAACTATTTCTGGATGGGTAAGTACAGCGATGATTTCCTTTATTTCATGATTCAGGGGTCGGCATATAGGGGTCCGCTTGTGGCCGCAACTAGTGTGTTGGCGAAAGACACCTGGTCCAATATAGTCGGTACCTGGAACTCGACCAAGGTCGAGCTTTGGGTCGACGGTAACATGATAAGCAGTGATGGCACATCATCCACCCTCCCTCCCAGCGACGAGTATATCGCAGTCGGCTATGAGGCAGATGAGACGAGCTGGGGCCCTGGCGACTTCATGGGCGCCATCGACGAGCTGATAATATTCGACCATTTCCTCTCTCCGGATGAGATAAAGCACTTATACAACCGCACGCAAGGCCTCACTGCCGCGAACGAGACCTTCAACCTCAGTGACATGCCTGAAGGTGAATTCCTGTGGAACTGCGAGGCCTTTGATAGTGGAGGCAAGTCTGATTTCGGGGACAAGAACTGGACGGTATTCATCGACAAGAGCCCGCCCATCATGACATATGTTCCTGCCACTGAGGCCAACTATACCAACTGGTCAGACCGGGACTGGGTCTATGTGAACCTTTCCATCACCGACCTCTCGAACGTCAACCTCACGTTCTGGCTGTACAACATCAGCGACGGTGCCCTCAATCTCTTGTCGCATGAGGCGACTGCAGTAGGTGACACGGACAAGAACTTCACTGGCCTGAAGAGGAACAACTGGTATTACTATAACGTCACAGGGGAGGATGCGTACGGCAACATCAACATAACCCCCTCAAGATGGATATTCCTGGACGACCCCTGCGTGCATGAGGACTGGGAGTACGATTGGCGGGTCAACAAGACCTGCACAGTGTCGAACAAGGTCATAAACCTCAACGGCGACCTGCTTATCGGCCAGACCGCCAACCTGTCATTCGTCAATGTCACGCTCCTGATAAACCAGACCTCCAACTTCGAGAACGAGATCATCGTCTATTCCGGCGGGATGTTCAACATAACGGCCAGCAGCAACGTGACGCCCAAGAATGAGAGCATAAAGGCGGCCTTCTTCGTCGAGCGCGGCGCAGCGCTGCGCATCAGCAGCAGCCAGCTGAGGAGCATAGGCAACGACTCAAATGACATGACCAAGCGCGGCCTATACATCAATGGCTCACTTGACGCATTCAACGCCACCTTCAAGGACGTCTTCAACATAATCGTCTACGCCGATTGGCCAAACATAACTGATTGCAGTATCAACGGCAGCCTCGGAGCCGAGGCCGGCATAAGCGTGTTCGCGAAGAGGGCCAACATCTCCAGCAATGTGATATCCGGCATCAAGAACTCCACCACGGCATGCTATGGCATCTTTGTCGCGGGCCCGAACGCGACCATAATGGACAACAACATCTCTTCCGTCGGAGCCACGGCAGCGAACGGCCTCAGCGTGGGCATACACCTTGAGAACAGCTCTGGCAGCCTCATAACAGGCAACGCCATATCCTACCTTGGCGACCCCGCAGGCAAGACAGAAGTGAGGGGCATAAGCCTGGACAGGGTCAATAAGTCCTATGTCAAGAATCATGACTTCACCCTTCTGGACTGGACCAGGAGCATATCAAATTCATATGCGGTGCATATGCTGAACTGTACAGGCATCGTTGTTGCTGACCTGAACACCAATCTAGTCAACATCACAGACAGGACAGGGATATATTCGGATTACTCCATGAACATAACTGTGCAGAATTCGACACTGGTGGGGCTTGAGCGTGGGATTGATGCCACACGTGGTTCCATATGGGCCTCACATAATACTTTCAGGAACATCTCTGATAGCGCTGTCAAGCTTTCTGTTATAAAAGGCTCGCTCATATCTGATTCTGTTTTTGGCAACATGAGCCCGGCTAGCGCGGTCCGTCTGGTGATATCCCACAACAATTCATTTGTGAACCTGTCCATAGGCGGCTCTTTCAAGTCATTCGATTTCCAGTCGGAATCCTGCGAAAATTCCATCGTCGACTCGAATTTCTCCCACACAACCGAGAACACGGTCTTCGGCAACGAGCTGGTCATGGGTCCGGGCTACTGCAACAACACCATAATCAATTCCAATTTCAGCAGTTCGAATTTTGCATTCAATGAGGGCGGCGGTTATTACCGCTTCGCTGTGAAGTGGCCTATCAAGGTCTACGTGAACGAGATCAACGGCACCCAGGTGCCCGGCGCGGTCATCACCGCGGTCTCCAAGACCAACAGCCTCAGCGCCGCAGCCATGGCCGGCAGCAATGGCTGGACAGCCATAATGAACCTCACAGAGTACATCAGGAGCAGTACAGGCTCAACCACCGAGCTGCCCTGGAACATCACGGCATCCAAGCCGTATTACGTAACAAGGATGAACCAGTTTTCCTTCTCGACCGGCAATACCACGACCATCACCCTCGTCCCCAACCCTCAGGTCAACCTGAGCTTTCCCCAGATGAGCTCGGACCACAACGACAACCCTATGAACTTCATCTGCAACGTCTCAGATGATGTCAACATCGTGAACATCACCCTGTACGTGAACAGCACCGGCGGCTGGCTGCCGAACCAGACCAAGTGGGTCCACAGGGTGAATGATTCGAACATCACCTTCTATGCGCCATTTGACGGCTCCACCACCGACCTGGTGGACGGTGAGACGCCCACTGCCGAGACCGGCCTGTCCTATGAGTATGGGAAGATAAACAGGGGATTGTTCTTCGGGACAGGTGACAACCTGCAATACAACGCCGCCGGGAACATCAACTTCACCCATGGCACAGTAGAATTCTGGATACGGCTTAACAGGTCATGGGCAGATTATCCCACCACCAGCTGGTCAAAGGCCTTTGAATTCCAGAGAGTATCAGCGGCGAATTGGTTCTTCGTTGGCATCCATCCCACTGCCTCATACATCTATGCCCACTGGGAAGGCGACGGCACAGGAAGGACAGTGCAGATAGCTGACAGCGTCGCTCTGCCCCCCTATGAGTGGCACCACATCGCCGTCACCTGGAACGAGACCTCCACCACTATGAAGGCATATTTCGACGGAAAAAATGTCGGCCAGGACACAAATATTGTCGCCATGGCAGAATACCCGACAACTTTCAGGATAGGGGGTGCTTCTTCAAATAACCAGGAGCTCAACGGCAGCATAGATGAGTTCGTCATCTACAACAAGGTCTTCAGCGATTCCGAGGTCCAGGCGCATTTCAACACCACCAACAACTCCATCAACCAGGTCAAAGCCACCTTCAACATAACCGGCCTGCCGGACAACCACTACAAGTGGAACTGTCTCGCCTGGAACGACAGGCCTGCATACTCATGGGCGGCCCAGAACTGGACAGTGCGTTATGACAGGGCCGGTCCGACCATCTCCTCAGTCTCTCACGAACCCGACAACGAAGGGTATGGCCGCAACGTAACTATCAAGGCGACAGTCACCGATGCCGGGGCAGGGGTAGAATGGGTATGGGCGAGCATAACCTCGCCGATCGGACCTGAAAGCAACTACACGATGAGGTCGCAGGGAAGCAACATCTACGCCTATAATTATTCCAACTGGACCAAGGGGGAGTACACCTACAGGATATTCGCCAATGATTCGATCAACCCGTTGGCCACAGGTGTAGCGGCAGATCCCAATTTCCTGATCAACGCGAACCTGACCATAAACATAACGACCAACAGGACGACATACGGCATGAACAAGATAGTCTACCTGGAAGAGTACGGTCCGAACCAGAGCCGCATCAACAATACAGGTATGACGAACACGAGCTATTACATCTTGGCAAAGACACAATACTATAATTCAGGCGCTTGGGTGGATGAGGATGTCGTGATAGATGATGTGCAGGCATTCACCACCAGGACCCTCAACAAGTTTTCCGAATTCCAGGTGGACACGCTCTGGAACGGAAGGAAGTACAACACCTCTAACCTCTCCAGCGGCGGCGTGTACAGGGTGATATTCAATGCCACGGATCCCGGTGGCGTGACCCTTCTTGACCAATTGGGTGCAAACGTCTGGGCATCGCACAACTTCACGTATGACAATGCAGTGCCATACAACATCACCATCTTCGAACCCATTAATTACAGCTTCACAAACATCACCCTCATCAATTTCAACTGGTCTGTCATGGACACCCAGAGCCGGAACCTGACATGCAACCTGACGGCGGACAGCAAGGTCAACGCCTCCGGCATCATCTGCCCCAACGCGACAGCCATCAATCAGACCGTGCCGGACTTCCTTGAAGGCAACCACTCCTGGCAACTCAAGTGCTGGGACGAGGGGGACAACGCGGTTACTTCAGGCACATATTATTTTTACGTCGACACATCGGCGCCGGTCATCAACCTCAACTCGCCGGGCAACGCCACATGGCACAACACCAACCAGATGACCTTCAACTATTCCGCAGATGACCCTAACATCGACACCTGCATCCTCTACGGCAACTTCAACGCATCATGGATCTCCAACGCCACCAACAGCACCATGTGGGATGACGTGCCGGACTCTGTGACCATCGGCCTGAAGAACGGGACCTACATCTGGAACGTGTGGTGCAACGACACCTTCGCCAAGTCTGCCTGGAACTCGACCAATTTCACTTTCATGATCGACACCTCCAAGCCGGACATCCAGCTGCTCTATCCGAAAGGCAACTGGAGCAACGAGAGCTGGATCAACTTCAACTGGACAGTGCAGGACATCATCGACTCGGCCACGACCTGCAACCTGACCATCAACAGTACGGTCAACGAGTCGGGCATATCTGCCAACAACGCCACACCCACAAACTTCACGGTGCTCGGCTTCGAGGACGGCTTCAGGTACTGGAACATCACATGCTGGGATGCAGCTAATCATTCCAACACCAGTGAGACATACAATTTCACCGTGGACGCCCACTGGCCCGCCTGGAGCAACCAGGAGGACAACACGACCCCCACAGAGCCCATGATAGGCAGCCGCATACAGCTCAACGTCACCTTGACGGATATTCTCGGCCTGGACTGGTATATCTTCAGCTGGAACCATAGCGGGAGCTGGGTGAACTACACCCCCATCGGTATGTCCGGGACCTCTTTCATAGTGCAATACAATGTGACCTTCAACAGCACAGGCAGGATCAATGTGAGTTGGCGGCTGCACTTCAACGACACCATAGGCCACATGAACCAGACCAGGATATTCGGCATCCAGATGAGGAACACACCGCCGACCAACGCCACGCCGACGCTGAACAGCACTGACGGCACCAACCTTACCAACCAGGACCTCAACTGCTTCGACACCCTGCTGGATGCGGACAACGACACCATCAACGTGACAGTGCAGTGGTACAAGGACGGGGTTCCGGATTATGCAAGGGATTACAACACGACATACATGAACGGGTCATACTTCAACGCGGTCCTCGCCTCGACCAACACCTCTGTTGGGGAGACCTGGATATGCGGCATGAGGTCATGGGACCAGGGCAACTTCAGCGAGTGGGTGAACTCTACAGGCATCGATATCATCGATGATATCTACAACTGTACTGTCCTAGATTATCCTGGCTTTTATTCGTTGAAGAACGATATTTTGAATGAGGTAAAAGTGACATGCATGAATATCACTTCAGGCAATGTGACCCTAGACTGTGAGAGCCACTTAATCGATGGCCAGGGGGGTGCAGCAAAATATGGCATCATATCAGACGGCAATCCCACTTCACCCTTGAGTAACGTGACGATCCTCAACTGCCGGCTGGACGATTGGGGCTATGGCATCTACCTGAAGAATACCAACTATAGCCTTGTCAACAACACCAATGCCACCGGCAATACCTTTGGATTGTATCTCAACTATGTCGACAACACTGTTTTCTCTTATCTGAATGTGTCGGCAAGCACCGGCGATGGCGTGACGAGTAACAACGCTTATCATAATAATCATTCCTATATTCTATCCCAATCCAGCGGAAGCGAAGGCATCGTCTTCTTCGGCTCAGATTTCAACAGGATAGAGGATTCGATATTCTCAGGCCATGTCGGAACGAGTGACTATGGTATCCACTTAAATACCTATTCTGACAATAATGTTTTCATCCGTAACAACATCTCTGACAATTTCAAGGGGATATATTTCAGCACCTCGAATCAGAACAACAATTTCACAGGAAACAGGATCTTCAACAACAGCATGCTGGGAGTCGACAGCGGAACAACTGTAAGCACCGGCAATCCCAGCTGGTTCTGGAACAACCTCTTCAACAACACCAATAACACTTATGTCAAGAAAGAGGCGGGATACAACTATTGGAACACTACCAAGGTCTCAGATACAAACATCATCGGCGGCAGCTGGATGGGTGGGAATTACTGGTGCAATTATACAGACGGAGAGGGTTATTCAGACAACTGCACGGACATGGACCGGGACGGCATCTGCGACATCCCTTTCAGCCTCGACGGCACCAATTACGACTACCTCGCTTTGACTTATCCCGGCCCCAACGTGGCGCCTAACACGCCCGTTGTCACGATAAACAGCTCCTACGGCACCAATCTGTCCAGCGACGACCTGAACTGCATCGCCACCCTAGACGATCCTAATGGGGAAGCCATGAATGTCTCGGTCCGATGGTACAAGGACGACGTGCCCGACCTGTTGATACACTTCAACAGCAGCTACGCCAACGGCACCGCCTTCGTCGGACCCCTCAGCTATACCAACACCAGCCTGGGCGAGAAGTGGACCTGCGGCATGCGCTTCTGGGACGGCGCTGCCTGGAGCGGCTGGGCCAACGCCAGCACCAACATAACCCTCATAAACAACGTCACGGCCTGCACCCTAATCCGCGAGCCTGGCTATTACAGGCTGATGAACTCCATCTCAAACTCTGCTGCAAAGGCCTGCATCAACATCACCTCCAGGGATGTGGAGTTTGATTGCCGGAGCTACATAATCGACGGGGTATCAGACAACAATTGGGGTGTAAGTGCAGAAGGGAGAGAGGGCAGTGAGCTGGGGAATGTCACCCTCGAAAGATGCGCTATGACAGACTGGTCTGTCGCTTTGAGATACAAATATGTGGACAACGGGACGGTTAAGGACAGTAATGCCACTTCGAACAGTTATGGCATAATATTGTATTCTGGCAATAATCTGATGATTGTCAACAACTCTATACTCGACAATGCAAGGGGTATTGGCCTGTCTAATACAGATAACAGCACACTGGAGAATTGTTCGGCAGCCCATGGCACGTCAAAGTCGTATTTTGGTATCCAGGTTGCGAACTCGGATTATAATAAGATAATTAACAACACCGTTTACCATAACTATTATAATCTCGAGCTGTCAGGGGATTCAATTTATAATAACATTACTGGTAATACGATTGTCAATTCGACTTTTTTCGGTGTGCAATACACCCATCCGAACATCGACAACAATATCTTCTGGAATAACTTCTTGAACAATACATATAATTTCAACGTGGCCAATACCGCCCTAAATTTCTGGAACAGTACGAACACGACCGGCACGAACATCATCGGCAGGACCAACATCGGCGGCAACTACTGGGCTAATTACTCGGGCTCAGGCTATTCAGACACATGCTCTGACGCAGACGAGGACGGCTTCTGTGATACGCCATACACAATCAACAGCAGCAGCAACAAGGACTACCTCCCTCTCACGGTGCCCGGTGCGACCCCTCCTGTCGTGAACCTGGACAAGCCGCTCAATGACACCTGGCTGCAGGCCGGCACGG
>JAHIVG010000104.1 GCA_018816705.1 Nanobdellota archaeon | reverse complement strand
GAGGTATAGGGGTGACGTCTTCGTCGATGATCCTGAAGCCTGCCTGCTGGAAGACATCCCTGAAGGTCTTCCTGGTCCAGAAGTGCAGATGCGTCCTGTCGAACAGACCGCGGTCCTGCTGCGGGAACCTTCCTAAAAGCATGTTGAGGCGGGCGTACCAGTTGCCTATGTTCGAGGTGGAGCAGATTATCCTGCCCTTGTCCTTGAGATAGGGCTTGAATGATTGGAGAGTTTTCACCGGGTCCTTGAGGTGCTCGAGCACGTCACCGAAGACCATGACGTCGAAGGATTGGTTGTATGGGAACTTGAGCGACTCCACGTCACCGACGATGACATGGTTGCAGTGCTTCTTGGCCTTCTCAGCGTCGGCCTTGTCAGTCTCGATGCCGTAGACCATATGGCTCTTGCCCAGCTCTTTAGCCAGGTAGCCGGATGCGCAGCCGACGTCCAGGATGACCTTGTCTGAGGGCCTTATCATATTGAGGATGCGCGAATGGCTGCTATACCTGTCCGGCTTGTGACTGTAGACCGACATGACCTGGAGGATGGAAGGAGCGTATAAAAAGGTTGCGGCGATAACTATATAAATCACTTACCGATGCCCTTTGCCATGAAAGTCGTAATCGTCATGCCCGCCTATTACGCGGAGAAGACTGTCAAGAAGACATTTGAAGCGATCCCAAAGGGTTCTTATGATGAGATAATCCTCGTAGATGACTGCAGCCAGGACAAGACCTGCAAGGTCGCGAAGTCATTGGGCATCTCGGTCGTTCGGCATGAGAAGAACAAGGGCTATGGAGGCAACCAGAAGACCTGCTACCGTGAAGCATTGAAGCGGGGCGCTGACATCATAGTGCTGTTGCACCCGGACTTCCAGTACGACCCGACCCTGGTTCCTGAGATGACCAAACCCATAAAAGAAGGAAAGGCAGATGTTGTCTACGGCTCAAGGATGCTGAAGAAGGGCTGGGCCAAGAGAGGCGGGATGCCCTGGTGGAAGCGCATGGGCAACAGGATGCTCACAACCTATTTCAATGTCTTCCTCGGAACTCATGTGACAGATGCTGCAACAGGATACATAGCCTATTCCAGGAAAGTGCTGGAGACCATATCATTCGAGAAGAACAGCGACGGCTTCACCTTTGATGAGGAGGCCATACTACAGATAGCAGCATGCAAGTTCAAGATGGCAGAGATCCCTATACCGTCGAGGTATGAGAAAGAATCATCATCCATAAGCTTCATCAAGAGCGCCAAGTACGGCATGAGCCTGTTCTACAAGGTGTTGAGGTATATTCTCCACCAAATGCACTTATGGCATTACCCCCTGCTCAAGAGAAAGACTTCACAGCACCGATGACCTTGTTCATCTCTTCTTCTGTCATGTCAGGGTACAATGGGAGTGTGACGAGCTGTTTCCAGACCCTGTCTGCTATTGGGCATTTCGCCTTGGTGCCCTTGAAGACGGGATGCATGTAGAGCGGAAGATAATGCACGCCTGTAGAGATGCCTTGTTTCTTCAGCTCTGATATGAAGCGTTCCCTGTCTTTCCTGACCTTGATCACATAGTTGTGGTTGGCGTGGTCAGCGTAGTCCTTCATCACTGGCGTGTCGAGCCAGCTGAGGTTGGAGAAGGCCTCGTTGTAACATTCTGTTATCTGTCTACGTTTACCATTCATTTCCTCAAGTCTGTCGAGCTGCACGAGACCAATGGCTGCGATTATGTCACACATCTGGAACTTGTAGCCGATGTCTGTTATCCTGTACTCCCAAGAGTACTGGTCGCGGCCTGTGCGCTCAGAAGTATCCTTGTTTATCCCCACCCAGCGGAGGACTTTTGCCCTCTCTGCCCATTCTGCGTTGTCTGTTGTGAGCATGCCACCGTCGCCTGTTGCCAGGTTCTTCACGGCCTGGAAAGAGAAGCCCGCAGCGTCGCCCAGGGAACCGAGCATCTTGCCCTTGTACTTCCCGCCTGTGGCATGAGCTGCGTCCTCTATCAGTACGAGGTCGTGCTTGTCTGAGATCTCCTTGAGCTCATCCATCCTGCAGGCATGGCCGCCGTAGTGGACCGGCATGAGCAGCTTGCTCTTGGATGTGAGTTTCTTCTTCACGTCGTCCGGGTCGATGTTCAGTGTGTCTTCCTCTACATCTGCAAAGACCAGCTTGAGGCCTGCGTAGGAAGCGATGTAGGCGGATGATACGAATGTCAATGGAGTGGTAATGACCTCAGAGCCTTTGGGCAGCTTCAGGATGTCGCTCAGCAGGTGGAATGCGGCAGTGCACGAGTTCAGGGAGACAGCGTGCTTTGTCCCGATGAAATCTGCGAACCTCTTCTCGAACTCAGCAGCCTTGGGGCCAGCTCCCCACCAGCCGGATTTAAGGGTCTCTCTGACTGCCTCGACCTCTTTCTCTGAATACGATGGTCTGAATACCGGTATCATTTGATTATGCCTGCCTCGCACTCCTCTTCTGTGTACTCGACCTGTTCGTCCTTTAGGTCAGGGTCATACGGCGGGTCAGGGAAGTTGATCAGCCAGGCCTCCTCATCACCCATGTTCAGCAAGCCTGTTGCCACGTTATCAGGGATGTACAGCCTGATCGGGTCCTTGGAGTCGAGTATGTATTCTTCGCGCTCTTTGTCCTTGTACAGGATTATCTTGACCGTGCCCTTGACACACATGTACCTGGCCTTGCGTATGCGGTGGAGGTGGTAGCCCTTGAATGCTCCTTGAGCCAGGGCCGATAGGTATACTGTCGTCAGCCTGCCGTCCTTGAAAAGCTCCACCAGGAAGCCGTTGTCCTTGCCTTCCAGGTCATTGGTCTTGACCCTCTTGGCCTTTTCCGTGCGTACTCCGTTTATCATGATTATCTCCGATTCTTGTGATTCATGGGAGTGTTATAAACTTTTTGTTTTATCTCACCTGGGACCTGTATCGCTGAAGAAGCTTTTGTCTCCGTTCCCTTGGCATCTTGTGGGATTCTTGAAAGATGTATTCTGATGCATAAACATTATTCGGGCAGCCCTTATCCCAGCATATCGCCTCATGCAAGTCCATGACATCGATGATGAGGTCCTCGATGGCTTTCCAAGACTTCGCCTCATGGATCCGGTCTTTGTCTTTCCTGCCGAGGTCCTCACGGCGATTCTCTTCCTGCCGAAAATAGATGAGTTCTAATGGAATATCCCTCAACTCCTGGAGCTTGCTGAGGCCGTCGTCGACATACGCCCTTAACCTCAGCCGCTTTGCAAAATCTGTCTTGGGCTGGTCCTTCGTGTTATGGAAATAGCGGATTGAAGGGAAATGTTCATGGCAGAACTGGACCATCGGCTCGTAATATGATTGTCGTCTTGAGGTTATTGTCACGTAGGCCACACCACGCTTGCTTAATGCATTCAAGGTTTGTTGACAGCCTTGCGGAACTTTATATTCCATCATGTGGCGGGCAATAATCTCTCCTATGAGCTGGTGGTAAGTGTACGGCTGACCACGCGCCCTCATGAATGAGTCAAATCCAGCCTCCTTTGTCGCTTCCAAAGGCAGGTCAATGCCATACCATTTCTTGGCATACTTCCTTTTGATGTCTACTCCGAGGGCAAGCACGCCGTCGAAGTCAAGGCCGACGATGAACTGTTTTGCGATCCAAGGCTTCACCATGAAGACAGTCCCCCCTTCAATAGCTTTGAGAAATCATCGCCTGGAGCCTCAACTTTCCCGGATATCCTGTCCTTTATGAGCATCCTGTGCTTGGTCTTCTCATCCTGGCCGAGGCTTTCAAACTGCTCTTTCATAGTCATGAACTGGTCCCATGTGTCCAAGAGGTTCCTTTCTGGACGCCTCGTTGACAGCCTCATGTCCAAGATCTTCCTGATCCCTTGCTCATCATCGTAAAGCATATGAAGAATGTAAACTGAGGCTTTCTTATGTTTGGCAACCTCATATACCCACTCACGCCTCCTCCTTTTGTGCCAGGTCGCGTCAACTATCGGAATCGAGTGCTTATCAAGCATTGCTGATGCTGCATCCACGAGACGCCTATAAGATATGTCCTTCTGCCTTCTTGTCTCTGGAATGGTCTCATCCACCCAGGCCTTTGAGAACATCTCAGCAGCAGGTTTGTGGTCTCGGGTAGCATTAGAGACAGTGACACCGCAGGGGTAGCCATGATCGTTGAGGAATTCCGCCAGTTTTCCTGCGTTGTAGCTCTTGCCAGACAGCGGCAGGCCGTGCATCATTATCAGCTTCTGCATGCCAATGAGATAATACGGACAGGCTTAAAAAGACTTCCATGATCATTTATAAATGCCTTTATAAATGTGTCCTCTTCCACCAATGCATTTATATATGAGAAAGCAATCTCAAGCAGGGGGAAAGATGAAGCTATTAGTCACGGGTGGAGCAGGATTCATAGGCAGCAACTTCATCAGGCTGCTCTTAGATAGGTATGAGGATATCTCCTTAGTGAACCTTGACAAGCTCACCTACGCGGGAAACCTGGATAACCTGAAGGATATTGATGGCGATAAGAGGTATGCCTTCATCAAGGGCGACATATGCGACCCTGTTGTTGTCTGGAAGGCCATGAAGGGCTGCGACACAGTGATCAATTTTGCAGCTGAGACGCATGTTGACCGTTCCATCTCAGCCCCGGACCACTTCGTCAAGACCGACGTGATAGGCACGTTTACTTTGCTTGAGGAAGCAAGGAAGCAGGACGCCAGTTTCATACAGATAAGCACAGATGAGGTGTATGGCAGCATCACCTCAGGATCCTTCAAGGAGGATGACGTGCTCAGGCCTAACAGCCCCTACTCGGCAAGCAAGGCGGGCGGGGACATGATAGCCAGGTCATACCATGTCACATACGGCCTGCCTGTCAAGATAACCAGGAGCTCGAACAACTACGGGCCCTACCAGTACCCCGAGAAGCTGATACCGCTGTTCGTCACGAACCTTATCGAAGGCAAGAAGGTGCCAATGTATGGGGACGGCCTGAATGTAAGGGACTGGATATATGTGGAAGACAACTGTGATGCTATCGACTTCATACGCGT